>CAZYSW010000039.1:13145-19908 GCA_964650105.1 uncultured Nannocystaceae bacterium | reverse complement strand
GGGAGCGACATCCAGGTCACGCGGCTGAGCGACAACGTGGTCATCGCCAATTTCAGCATCAACGACACCACGTTCCCGAGCGGCTACTTCGGCTCCACGACGCTCTCTCAGGGCAACGCCTGCGTCGGCCCGCTGTTCGCGAGCTGCCAGTGAGCCGCGGGGGTGGGGTCGGGCCCGCTTCGGCGCCCGACCCCGAGACCTTCATCCGGCGGATGCGAAGACCTTCTCGCGATAGTATCGCAGCTCGGCGATCGACTCGCGGATGTCGTCGAGCGCCCGATGCGTCTCGCGCTTGACCGGTGGCTCGAGCGACGGATACCAGCGGCGCACCAGCTCCTTGATCGAGCTGACGTCGACCAGCCGATAGTGCAGCCACGCGTCGATGCCCGGCATGTGGCGAATGAGAAAGCGGCGATCCTGCCAGACGGTGTTCCCACACAGCGGAGAGGTGCGCTCGGTCGTGTGTCGGCGGAGAAAGTCGAGGGTCAGGTCCTGCGCCTCCATCAGGCTCACGTTCGACGCGCGAACCGCCGCCGTCAGGCCGCTCTGCCCATGGTGCTTGGTACACCACTCGTCCATCGCATCCAGGACCTCGTCGGGCTGGTGGATCACCAGGTCGGGTCCCTCCTCCAAGATCTCGAGATCACCGTCGGTGACGATCGTCGCGATTTCCAGGATCGTGCAGGAGTCGGGATCGAGCCCCGACATCTCCAGATCCATCCAGACCAGGGGTGCGCTCACCCCTGCAACATACCACGCCTACTGCCCGAGCAGGTCCGCGAGGGCGCGGCGCACCCACGTGGCCTGGTCGTAGTCGGCGGCATCGCTCTCCTCGCGCGGCGCTACCACCCGGGCCACGACGTGCGACTGGGGATCGTGGGGCTCGCTGGCGCGCTCGACCAGGTGAACGTCCACGCGCCGCGGACAGTCGCGGCAGCCGGTCACGGTGTGCGCCGAGCTCTCGTAGGCGCGCCGCACGTCGTCGTAGGAGATCGTGACCACCTGATCGAGCTCGACTGCGTATCCCGATCGATCGAACTCGCCCAGTTTCACCATCTGGTAGGCCAGCCCGTGCAGCAGATGCGTGGCCGCCTGCAGCACCGCGGGCTCGCGGGGCAGCGCATCCAGCTCCAAGTCCACGCTACCGAACCGCCGCATCCCACGGGTCGTCAGGCGCACGAACCCCTCCCCGTGACGCGGATCGTCGAACGGTACCACCGCGATCTGCTCCGAGACGTTGCCGAAGGTCGAGTGGAAGCGGCGTCGCGTGAACGCGTCCACCCCCATCGTCTCCCCCGTGTCGGGGTCGTGGACCAGCGCGCCGTACTCGTCGGCCGCGATCCGAACCAGCGTCTGCAGAAGACGCAGCCCTCGCACGGCGTACTGGTTGCGATAGTCGGCGCGCAGCACGAGCACGTGTCGGCGCTCGAGCACGCTCTTTCGCTCGGCCTCCGAGAGGTCGCGCGTCAGCACCTCGTCCCGCAAGATCTCGGGCGAGATCAGCGGCCCCGTCGACGTCTGGAGCGGGAGCGCCTCGAGGTGCAGACCCCGCACGTCGTGGGCCAGCCGCCGCGTGCCCGGGTCCGACGCATCCCACCCTCCCTGGCGCGGCGGCTCGTGCGCGACGAGCTCGAGCAAGAGCGCCAACTCGGGCTCGTCCTCCTTGGAGGACAGCCGCTCGCGAAGGAGCTGCTGAAGCTCCTCCCGCGACGGATCGACCCGCTTGGACGTCAGCAGCAGGTAGGCCTGGCTGATCCGATCGGCGAAGATCACCCGGTGGGGATCGTCGCCCTCCACCACCTCGGCAACGGCGGGCGGCTCGGGCGTGGGGGTGTCCTTCGCGGCGTCCGAAGGCGGTGGGTTGCCATTGGGGCTGCCGGGCTCCCCGGGGCGGGCGCAGGCCGCGACCCACAGCGATGCCACCGCGATTGCCCAGGGTCGTCTCATGCGCGGTACTCCTGAAGAAGGCGAACGAGTCGTGACGGATCGATGTTCCCACCCGACAGCAACACGCCGATTCGCCGGGGACGGCCTTCCAGGTCGCCGCGCAACGCCACGGCCAGCCCCGCGGCGCCCGAAGGCTCGACGAGCACCTTGGCCTTCGAAAGAAGCGCGACCACGGCACGCCCCAGCTCGTCGTCGTCCACGCGATGACTGCCCCGCACGTGCTCGCGCGCGATCGCGAAGTTGAGCGTGCCGACCTCCACCGGTTTGAGTCCGTCGGCGATCGTGGGCCCGGGCTGCACGGCCACGCGCTCACCCGCTTCCAGGCTGCGGGCGAGCGCATCACACCCGTGCGGCTCCGCGCTGTGCACCGCGGTCGGCGATCCGGCACAGACCACGCACGCCCCCGCGATCAGCCCCCCACCACCGACGGGAACGATCAAAGCGTCGAGCGTCTCTCCCCCGGTGCGCGCCTGCACCTCCTCCAGCAGCTCGAGCGTGGCCGTGCCCGCGCCCGCGACGATGTCCGGATGATCGAACGGAGGAATGATCGTTCCCCCGCGCTCGGCCTGGATCTCCAGGGCTCGCACGCGTCGCTCCTCCGAGGTCGTGCCGGCGAACACCACCTCCGCCCCGAGCTCGCGCACCGCCTCGACTTTGATGGGCGGAGCGTCCACCGGCATGGTGATGCACGCGGGGATCCCGAACGTCCGGGCCGCGAGCGCGACCGCTTGCGCGTGGTTGCCCGAGCTGTAGGTGAGCACTCCCTGGGCCCGCACCGCGGCGTCGAGCCGCCCCACCGCATGCATGGCTCCGCGCGCCTTGAAGGCCCCGATGCGCTGGAGGTTCTCGGCCTTGAGCCACAGCTCTGCCCCCGCCATCGCATCCAACGCCGGGCAGCGCAGCACCGGGGTCCGCCACACCTGCCCACGAATTCGCTCGGCAGCCGCGCGCACGTCCTCGACCGTCGGCACCCCGTTCACGCCGCCAAGGCTACCGGGAACCGGACGCCACCGGGTAAGGGGGCACGACGCGGCCCCGATCGCGTCCTCCGAACGCCTTCAGCGTCCGACCCGCCGCGGCCGCCCCGGTCCGTGCGCGGACGGGCCCGGTGCTTCCTCCCCGCGCGGTGGCTGCGGTAGGGTCACCGTTCACCGGTGACCGGCGCACCCGCAAGAACCCGATGGCGTCGGCTGCTCTCGACTCCGTCGGGGTGGGCCCTGCTCGGAGGGCTCGCGGTCGTGATCATCTATTGCGCCTCCATGGCCGCGGCGGGCCCGTGGGATCCGTGGGAGACGCACTACGGCGAGGTCGCGCGGCAGATCAACGTCCGCCACGACCCCCTCGACCTGTGGTGGCAGGCCGGCAACGGCGGTCCCGACGGCGCCACCGAGAAGAGCTTCGCCAGCAAGCCCGCGCTGCCGTTTTGGCTGATGGCCCTCAGCATGAGGATCCTCGGCGTGGGCACGAACCCCGACCCGGCCGAGATGGTGCAGCCGCTGTGGCCCGAGCTGGCCATTCGCCTGCCGAGCTTGCTCGCGGGCCTGAGCGCGGCGGCGTTTCTCGGCTACGTTTTGTGGCGGCTGTGGTCGCCGCGCGCCGGGGTCGTGGCTGCCCTGGTCCTGTCGACCATGCCGCAGTGGGCCATCGTCACCCGGCAGGCCCTCACCGACATGTTCTTCGTCGGCCCCGTGGTGCTCGCGATCGGTGCGTGGGCCCTGGCGTGGTTGCAGCCCGAACGCGCGCTGCGAACCCGCGGCCAAGGGCGACGCGAGATCCCCTGGGACCGCGCTTACCTGGGCTTTTTCGTGGTGTTCTTGCTCGGCGCCATCGTCCCGCTCGCGGTGGTTCACCAGCACGCGTTCGACCCTCACACCTGGGCCATGTACGGTCGCAGCGCGCGGCGTTCGGCGGGCCTCGTGGACATCCAGGTCGAGATGTTCGTCTACTGGGCGCTGGCGGTCGTCGTCTTGTTGCGCTCGCTTCGATGGCGTCGCCGCTCACAGTGCTGGATGGGGATCCTCTACGTCGCCGCCGGCCTGTCGCTGATGGGCAAGGGACTGATCGGCCCCGGGCTGATCGGGGCCTTCGTGCTGCTCGATCTCCTGGTGTCGGGGCGCTGGGATCGCCTGCGCCACGCCGGGCTGCCGACCGGCATCGCCATCTTCGCCATCACCGGCTTTCCCTGGCACCACGCGATGATCCTGTTCCGCGGACAGGTCTGGGTGCAGGAGCTCATCATCGAAAACAACCTGCGACGGTTCGCCAGCGGCGAGCAAAAGCAGGCCGTCGGCAGCTTCGCGTTCTACCTGGAGACCCTGGGCCTGGCCGCGCTGCCCTGGGCCGCGCTGCTCCCGGTCGCGTTCATCGGCTCGCTGCGCGCCTCGATCCCGGGCTTGCGTACGTCGAGCGAAGCATCCAGCGACGCGTCCACCCGCGATGCGCAGGTGCTCGCCGACCCGAACGCCGAGTGCCGCCGAGAGGTGCACCGGGCGATGCTCCTGTGGCTGGCGATCTCCCTTTGGGCGATCGGCTACAGCGTCACCAAGTACTACCACTACCTGCTTCCGTGCCTGCCACCCGCGGCCGCGCTGGTGGGGCTGTGGATCGACGAGCGCGTCGGCCGACGGGGGCGTCGGCACTGGCCCGCCATGCTGGTCGGGTCGGCCATCCTCGTCGGTGTCGTGCGCGACGCCATCCACACCCCGGCCTGGATCGCCCACCTGACGACCTATCTGTACACCGGCATGTGGGTCGACGGGGCCCCGGAGGTCGATCGGCTCGTCGTCACCACGGCCCCCTTCGCGATCGGGATGGTGCTGTGGGCACTGCGCTGGCGCCGTCAGGCCGCCCTGACCTGGGTGTTCTCCGGTCTGCTCACCACCGCCTACGTCATCGACGACTACCTCCCCGCCGCGTCGGAGAACTGGTCGCAGCGCACGGCGATGCGCAAGTACTTCGCCGAGCGGGGGCCCGACGATCGGATCGTGAGCTGGTGGTTCTACTACCGCGGCGAGACCTTCTTCACCAAGGGGGACGTCTGGGTGATGAAGGACCAAAACCGCAGTGCGCTGCTCGAGCTCTTCGAAGAGTACGAGGGCAAGGACGCCAGCCTGTGGTTCATCACCACGACCCCCCACGCCAAGCGACTTTCGGCCCACGTCCCCAGCGCCTACCGGGACCGCATCGAGCTGGTCTACGCCAGCTTCCACTACACCATGTACCGCATCCGCATGTGAACCCCCCGTCGGGCGCACCCGTGATCGGGACGGCCCGTCCGGGGGCCGCGGACACCCTCGCGTCTGGGGGCAAGGCGTCGCTCACCGGCAACACCACGCCGACGTCCGAAAGCTCCAGTTTCCCTCGAGCAGCTCGACGTGCTCCGCCGTCGAGGACGCCGGCGTCGACCATGCGCGAGACCTCGTCGACCGTGAGCCGTCGCCGCTCGTGCGAACCCTCGGGCCAAGAGTCCATGTCGCTCGATTGCACTCCGGATCGTCCATCGACCACCGGGTCCCCACCGTTGCGAAGAATTTCACCCGCCCGAGCGCATCGACCACGCGGTGCGCTCGCGCTCGCGCTCGTGCTCGCCGAATCTACTTCGCAGCACGGCCGCGCCAGGCCACGCCCAAGCCCAGCAACACCGCCATCGCGCCGCCGAAGATCGCCAGTGGATGCGTCAGCCAGTCGGGCACGACCGCCTCGGCCTCGGCCTCCGCCTGGGCTTCGGCTTGCGCGTCCAGATGGCTGACGAGGAGCCCGCACGGCGCATCCTCGTGCGCGACGTCCGAGGCCGGCGCGGGGTCGGGTGCCGGCTCGACCACCTCCACCTCACCCACCAGATCCTCGCCGGCCACGTTGCGGATCTCGATCAGCGCGTCGGCGAGCCGGATGCGGCCGCCGTCGCCGTACGGCCACTCGACCATGGCCTCGTCGTCGAGCCGCAGCGCACCTCGATCCTTCTTCACGCGCACCCAGTGCGCGTCGTCGTGGGCCAAAAACACGAGGTAGTCCGCGGGCACTTCGAAGGGGGCGGGCTCGCACGACGACGACGCGTCGCCCAAAAGCTCCAGCTCGGAGGTGACCGTCCCCTTGATGATGGCCCGCACCTGCGCCGACACCCGCTGGCGATAGGTCCCTTGCTCGCCGGCGGGCTCGCACGGCTCGCTCCGGGTGGTGTTCACGATCGCGATGGCCTCGGCTTGCTGCACCACCTCGCGCAGATCCATGGAGGCCGCCTGCGCCGCGGCCTCCGATCCGATCCCGAGCAGCACCAGTCCCAATCCCAGCGGTACGGTCCACATCTGCCCTCGCAACGTCGTCGTCGTTCTCCCGGGCGGTGCCAAGACGCATCGCGCCCCGAGAAGGTTCACGCGCTGTTTCCGCGCCGCCACGGAGGCCCCCGCCGGCGTCGCACGACGGGCCGAGGTCCCCGCCTCCGCCTTGCCCTACGCTGACCCCCGTGGACCCCCGGCTCCCCCAGGCGCGCGGCCCGATCTTCGACGCCCACCTCCACATCGTCGATCCCCGCTTTCCGCTGGTGCCCAACGCCGGCTTCGTGCCCGAGGCCTTCGACGTCGCCGCCTACCGGGCGCGGGTGCAGCCGCTGGGGATCGCGGGAGGCGCGGTGGTGTCGGGCTCGTTTCAGGCCTTCGACCAGACCTACCTCGTCGACGCCCTCGCGCGGCTCGGTCCGGGCTTCGTGGGCGTCACCCAGCTTCCCCCGCAGGTCACCGACGCCGAGATCGACCACCTGCACGCGGCGGGTGTGCGGGCGATCCGCTTCAATCTCTTCCGGGGTGGCTCGGCCGGTGCCGAT
>CAZYSW010000039.1:5324-13135 GCA_964650105.1 uncultured Nannocystaceae bacterium | reverse complement strand
TCGAGCTCTACGTCGGGCCCGAGTCCCTGGCCGCGCTGCGCTCACGCCTGCGCGCGCTCCCCAAGATCTGCATCGACCATCTCGGCCTGCGTGCCGCAGCGCAGCCCGACGTGCTCGCGCTGGTCGAATCCGGCGCCTACGTGAAGGCCACCGGTCTTGGCCGCCTCGACTTCGATCCGCAGCCGTTCTTGCGCACCCTCGTCGAGGCCCGCCCCGATCGCGTGGTCTTCGGCACCGACCTCCCCTCGACCCGTGCACCGACGCCGTTTCGAGACGACGACCTCGTCCGCATCGTCGACACCGTCGGCCCCCACCACGCCCGCGCCGTCTTGTGGGACAACGCCCGAGCGCTGTACCAGCTCGAGCCCGAACCGGGCCGCGGCGCCGAGTCGCCGCCGTCCTGATTCACCGGCCTTGCCGTCTCGCGGGGACGCAGCTCAGGTCAGCGCGCGGGGCTCGGCCGCGGTCAGGGCGTGCAGCTCGGGGCCCTTGCTGGCGTAGGACCAGTTTTGCTTGAGGGCGGCGCGCTGCGTGGCCTCGAGGTGGCGGGACAGCATCCGACGCGACAGACCCCGGCGGTGCCCGTCGAGCGCGAGCGCAAAGCAGGCTTCGGGCATCGACAAGCCGGCACGCAGGCTCTTCAGGTCGATCCCGCAGCCGCCACCGCAGCACGCGTTTTCGTACACGTAGGCCCCGTTGGCGACCCACACGCCCAGGCCCAGCGCGATGGCCGCGAGCTCCGCGTCGGCCTCGCGCTCGTCGGCCTCCACCTGGTGCCCGCCGCTGCGGTGCACGCCCATCCGTCCCAGCTCTCGCGCCGCCGAGGCGAACACCAACGCCTGCACTCTGAAGATCGCCGGCACCACCAGCACCAGGAACTCGTCGTCCCGGGCGAACGTGTGCATGAGTTGTCCCTGCGGGTCGCCCAGCGGCACGAAGCCCGGCGGAATGCCCGGGTCCTCACCGGCCATCTCGAGCAACGTGAATTCGACGTCTCCTTGTCCTACCTCGGCCTGCACCGCGCACATCATCGCGAACAGGTCGTCGAGATCCCGGGGCTTGTCGACCGGAGCCTCGGTGATCACGCGAGGGGCACGGGCCGGTTCTCCCAGACGGGTCACGTGCTCCCGCAACCCTTCGGCCACCCAGGCCCGTGAATCCTCGTCCGGAAGAAAATCGATCCTCTTGACCGCGCCGAAATCGAACATCCTCGCCGCCGAGGATAGCTCGGCCCGTTCACCGAAGGCGACCCAGGGCGTGCTCGCGGCCGGGTGCGCGCCGTCGGCTCCTGCGCACGCCCTCGGATCCCACCTGCGCGTCCCGGCCGAAACCCCGCGCCAGCCGACGGATCGCGACCTCTCGACGCGGGGCGTTCGGCGTGTGCCGGGCGCACATCCCCGACCCGGATCCCGCGGTTGCGCCCGTGTCCGCGGCGTGCACGTGGTCGGTCTGTCCGGCCCACCCCACCGTCCACCCGATTTGCGTAGCCGCCGCCTGGCGACCTTCGGTTGCGCCGATCTCTGGCGGTTTGCACCGGCCGCTGGCACCGTCACAATGTGTTTTGGGTAGTCGGGAGGACGGCAGGATCACCAGCAAGCACACAGCGTTCGGGCGGCTGATCACCGTTCACTGGCTGAGCGTCCTGCTCGCTTTCTTCGTCGCGGCCGGTTTGCCGTCGCTCGCCGAGGCGGGCGGAAAGCGCTCCACGCCCGACCTGCGCCGCGACGCGCAGCGATGGACGCAGCCGCAACCACGCACGGCGGTGCTGCGGATCCCGGTCACCCTGCACATCGCGACCGCCGACGGGGTTCCGGTCGCCCGGCGAGCTCTGATCGCGGGGTGGGTCGACAAGGCCAACGCCGAGCTCGCGCCGTACGGCATCGAGGTCATCGTCCGCTCGGTCAAGCACCTGCCCGACGGTTGGGGCTCGGTGACGCGGTGGCAGGATCGCCGTCGCCTCGCCCACTACGCACCCCGTGACGGCACCATCCACGTGTTCGTGATCGAGCAGCTCGACAGACGTTCCACCCGGCTGTTCCCGCGCCGCGTGAGGGGGATGCACTGGCGCTACCGCGGGCTCAGTCGGACGCTCGGCGGACGCGAGTACGTGGTCGTCACGCGCGGCGCACCCACCACGACGTTCGCCCACGAGATCGGGCACCTCTTGGGACTGCGCCACAGCAACGAGCCCGACAACATCATGTGTAGCTGCCGACGCGATGTTCGTGCGTCACGGTGGGTTTTCGCAGGGGCGAACGGCCGCCGATCGCCGACGTCGATGAGGGTCTGGTAGCCTCCGCTCCATGAAGCGGAGCGTCCTCGTCTTCATCGGCCTGGTGGCTCTCGTCGGCTGCGGCACCACGGCTCGGGATACTGCCGCGACTTCACCGGACGTCGCGGCGACCTGCCCCGTCGACGCGATCTCGGCCGCGCCGCACCAGCCCGCGCCACTGCCCGTGCCCATGGTGGCGCCGCGCGGCGGCGTGCTGCTCCAGAACGCGCGGCTCATCGACGGGACCGGAGCCGAGCCACGCACGGACGTCGACGTGCTCGTCCAGGACGGTCGCGTGGTGGCGCTCGGCAAGGATCTCCAGCCACCGGCCGAGGCCGAGGTCATCGATCTCGCCGGACGCACGCTCTTGCCCGGGTTCATCGACACCCACGTGCACCTCACGTCCACGCCGCCGCCCAACCACGAGGCCGGCGTCGCGCGCTCGGTCCGGGAGTCGGAGGCCGACGCAGCCCTGCGCGGCGTGGACAATGCCCGCGCCACGCTGGAGGCCGGCTTCACCACGGTGCGCAACCTCGGCGGTTCCTTCGCCGACCGAGCGCTCCGCGATGCCATCGCGGCCGGACGAGTCCCCGGCCCCCGCATGCTGGTCGCCAACCACTCGATCGGCATCACCGGTGGCCACTGCGACGACGGCAACGGACTTCACCCCGACATCCGCGCCGACGACCAACACTGGAAGCAGGGCATCGCCGACGGTCCCGACGAGGTCCGCAAGGCGGTGCGCTACCAGATGAAACACGGCGCCGACGTCATCAAGCTGTGTGCGACCGGCGGCGTGATGTCCCAGGGCGACGGGGTCGGTGCACCGCAGCTCACGCTCGACGAGATGAAGGCGGCCGTCGAAGAGGCGGTCAACGGCGAACGCAAGGTGGCGGCGCACGCCCACGGCAACCACGGGATCAAGCTCGCGATCCGGGCCGGCGTGCACAGCATCGAGCACGGCAGCATTCTCGACGCCGAGGCCACGCGAATGATGCGTCACGCGGGCACGTTCTTGGTCCCCACCCTCTATGTAGGGCGCTACGTGGAGGAGAAGGCCGACACCGGCGTGTTGTCGCCGGATTCGGCGGCCAAGGCCAAGGCCATCGCACCGCGCATGCGCGAGAGCTTCGCTTTGGCCTACCGCTCCGGCGTCCGGATCGCGCTGGGCAGCGACGCCGGCGTCTTCGCCCACGGGCTCAACGGGCGCGAGTTCACGACCATGGTCGAGCGGGGGATGAAGCCCATGGACGCGATCGTGGCGGGGACCTCCGCGGCCGCAGAGCTTCTCGGCCTGGTGGACGTCGGACGCGTGGCAGAGGGCGTGCGCGCCGACTTGGTCGTCGTGCAAGGCGACCCCCTCCAGGACATCACCGTCCTCGAGCACCCGACCATGGTCATGAAAGACGGTGTGATCTACGTCCGCCCCCAGTGGGAGAAGGACTGAGGCCACACGCCGATCTTCCGGAACGCCGTACGGAGATCCGAGACGGTCGCCCACCGTCGATCCGGGCGGTCGGCGTGCGACCGGCCGCGCGCCGTCCATCCGATGCGTCGCCGCGACACGCTGGCGCCCCGACGATCCGCGGATAGATTGAGCTGGCCCTTCGTCGTCCGAAACGTGGGGCAAAAGGGACCCGCCATGTCGCGCAGCACCTCGAATGCGGAGCCTGTCAGCCCCTCGCCCGAGCCGACCCACGACGACGCGCTCCTCGGCTCGTGCTGGGAGTGGGACGAGACCGACGTCTCCGCCAACGAGAGCTCGACCGTGCTGCGGCTGGTGACCGACGCGTCGATCGAGTCGCCGCGTCGGTAAGGCGCCTGCGTCCAGCACCACGCGGCTTCGTGCAGTTTTCGAAGCCGCCTCGGGCGGCACGTCGTCGTCGCTGTCGTGGGCGAGCGCCACGCGCTGCGTCGGCGAGTGGCTCACAGAGCCACGGCGGTGAACGGGATCGCGAACGGGCACGGGAAGACGACGCCGAGCGTGGTCGAGGCGGTGGCGCAGCCGATCCCGTCGCAGGAGATGTTGCCGCGGAAGATTCCGTCGAGGGTCGAAGCGCCGCGAAAGGACGCCTGCACCGACACGTTGACCGCGCCGGCCGTATCGACGAACCCGAGATCCTCTTCGGCGACCGTGATCTCGCCGCACGTCATGTCCAGGCCCGACAAAGAGCACGCGAACCCCGGACCGATCGCCGGCGTGAACGTCAGCGCCGACGTCGTGCCCGGCGCTTCGCTGCTCAAGGTGAAGTCGGAGGGGACCAAGAACGGCTCGGTCGTGAAGGTGCAATCGTTGAACAACGGGGGCGCGGGCGTGACCCGCCACGGACCGGTCGTCGGTTGGACGCTCACGCTCTGTCCCCCTGCGGTGCCGCCGTCCTGCACGTCCTCGTCGTCGAGAAGGCTTCCGTCTCCGGGGTATTCGCACCCCGCAGCGAACAGACCGACCACGACATGGTACGTGATTGCGCCAGCGCGCCCCATGCCGCCACCCTGACTGGCCCGAGGGTCGATGCAACAACCGCTGGGGCGTGTCCCTCGCCGCTCCCATCGAACGCCATCGGGGGTCGGGTGCGGCTCGGCGACGGCGCGATCGCGGAGCCACCGGCGCGGCCGCGCGGCGTCGAGACGGCGAGCGCACGGCGTCGGATCGCGAGTACATGCCGCGCGCGGACGCCAAGGCATGGGCGCCGACGGACTCCGAAGAGCACGGGCAAAACAGCGACGCGTCCGGGGCCCGGGCATGAACGGGACCGAGGCGCACGAGCAAAACCCGATGACGGGCACCAGCACGAGAGCGCGTCGTGGCGTGGGCATGAGGCACGCGACGGGCATGGGCACAAACGCCCCGATGCGGCACGCCGAACCCCTTCGCAACGGGCAAACGCGTACCGCGCCGCTTGAGTCGCGCCAGACCGGGCGATATACGTCGCGGCGTCCGTTCGCACGACGGCATCGATCGCATCGAGATGACGCATCGACGCGCAGGGGGACTGTCGAGGGCCGTTCGCACGACGATCGTCGCGGTGCTCGTCGGTTGTGGGGGCGAAGCCGCGCACCACGAGACGACCGCTGGGGTCGACATCGATCCCTCGAGCACCGATTCGCAGGGCGAGACCACGCACGCCGGCACGGGTGATCCCTCGCGGTGCGCGGTGGGGGACGGCCCGGCGCGGGAGTACGTGGCCGCTCCGCCCGGGACGCTGCTGCTCGATCCGTTGGCCCCATTCCCCGACGACCTCGCGGACCTCGGCGTCTATCCGCGCCTTCCCGATCTGTCGGTGGTGGCGGACGTGGCCGTCCACTACGTGCCCCGTTGGCCGCTATGGACCAACGGGAGCGACAAGCACCGATACCTCGTCCTTCCCGAGGGGACGCGCATCGACACCTCCGACCCCGACGCGTGGATCTTCCCGGCGGGTACGCTGCTGTTCAAGACCTTCCTGTACGACGACGGACCCGAGGGCTGCATGCGCCCCGTCGAGACCCGGGTGTTGCGCAAGGCCGAGGACGACACCTGGGACTACGCGGCCTATCGATGGGATTCCCGAGGGGAGGGGGCGACGCTGCTCCCCGGGAACGCATCCACGCCGATCGAGGTGATGGGCGACGACGGGCCGTTCCAGCATCACGTCCCCGCCAAGGTCGAGTGCCGCACCTGCCACGAATCGTCCCCGCACCGGGTCTTGGGGTTCGAGACCCTGCAACTCTCGGCGCCCCTGCCCGGCGAGGACGCGATGCAGCTCGCCACGCTGGGAGACCAGGCCATCTTCAGCGACCCCGTAAAGCCGCGCCTCGTCGAGCACCCCGACCCCCTCACCGTGGAGGTGCTCGGGCTGTTCCAGGGCAACTGCGTGCACTGTCACAACGGAAGCGGCGGACCGTCGAGCTCCTTCGATCTCCGACCCGAGGTCGCGCTGGCCAACACCATCGGTCAGCCCACCGAAGGCAGCGGCTCCGCGTCGGGGATCCGCATCGTCCCGGGCGATCCCGCTGCGAGCGTCCTGTTCCAGGCGTTCTCGGGGGAGACGAACGACCCCGAGGTCAAGCTGATGCCTCCTTTGGGCGTCGACGTCCGCGACGCCGCGTCCATCGAGCTTTTGCGATCCTTCATCTTTGCACTCGAACCCTGAATTGACACTATGACGCACCATCGAACCGCCACGATCGTCACGGCACTCGCCGTGTGGGCATGCAACGACACTCCGGCCCCCCACGGGTCGGACACCGCCGGCGACGCCACCGGCGGATCGTCCAGCGGCTCCGACAGCCCCACGCTCGACGCCGCCGACGGCACGGACGTCACCACGGCGGGCGACGAAGGGCCGCCGCTTCAGTTCGAGGTGGTCGAGGTGGACGAACCGGTCGATCGTCCCACCGACCTTCGATTCTTGCCCGGACGCTACGAGTTTTTCGTGCTCAGCAAGGACGGGGACGTCGCGCACTACGCTTTGGCCGACAACGACAGCCCGACCGCCTCGATGGTCGGATCCTTCGTGGTGCCCGACGTCCATTCCGAGAGCGACTGCGGGCTCATCTCGGTGGCCTTCGATCCCGACTTCGAGGACAACCGCTTCTTCTACGTGGGCACCTGCATCAGCCAGTTCGACAGCGGCATCTTCCGGCTCGAGCTGCTCGACGACTACGACGCGATTCCCGACACCATGACCGAGATCATGATCGTCGGCCACGCCTCCGCCAGCAATCCCTGGCACAACGTCGGTTCGATCGGGTTCGACCCCCAGGGCTACCTCTGGGCGCTGTTCGGGGACAAGACCGTGAAGTCGAGCGCGCAGAATCGGGCAAACAACCTGGGCTCGCTGGTCCGCATCATCCCCGATCGAACCCCGGATGGCTCGGGATACGAACCCGCACCCGACAACCCCTACTACGGCGATCCCGACTTCAGTTGGGACATCTTCGCCTACGGCTTGCGCTCGCCGTGGCGGGGATTGCTCGACCGGCAGGGGCGCTACTGGGTCGCGGACGTGGGGGCCAACTCCGCGGAGGAGATCAACGTGATCTCCGCTCCCGGCACCAACCTCGGATGGCCCACCCACGAGGGTCCGTGCGTCGAGGGGGACTGCCGCGGCTACCACGATCCGGTCACCTCGTGGCCGCATGGCCCGCATCCGTACATGGAGGACGACGAGGACGTCGAGCCGGTGAGCTCGCGCGTCGCCTGGGTGGGCCTCATCTACGAGGATCGCGGCAACGATCGCTACGACGGCCTGCTCACCGACAAGGTCCTGTTCGGCGATCGCTGCCTGGGCTACCTGCGCACGCTGGTGGTGGACGACGACGGCAACGTCGTCAGCGACGAGCACGTCGGTCACCTCCCCAACGCCAGCGCGTGGGACCAGGGGCCCGACGGCTACGTGTACACCGTCACCTACGGCGGGTGCGGCAGCTTGTCGGTCGAGCCCGATCCACCCCCCGCCGTGCTGCACCGCGCCGTTCCGAGGCGTTGATCCGCGCCGTCCCGAGACGTCGCCGATTCGCGCTCGGGCGTTCCAGCCCGGACACGACGGCGACTTGG
>CAZYSW010000039.1:0-5224 GCA_964650105.1 uncultured Nannocystaceae bacterium | reverse complement strand
TGCCCGTTCCAGCCCGGACACGACGGCGACTTGGTGCCCGTTCCAGCCCGGACACGACGGCGACTTGGTGCCCGTTCCAGCCCGGACACCACGGCTACTTGGTGCCCTGGTTGCCCTTTTCCTTCTCTTTGATCCGCTTGAGGACCGCCTCGGCGTCTTCGATGATCTCGTCCTCTTCGGTCTTCTTCTCCGACGCCATCTTGGCCAGGTTGACGTCGATGTTCTCGTACCGCGTCAGCATCTGATACAGCGCCAGGCGGCTGCCGGGGGCTGGACCCTCGACGTCCTTGTCGTCGTCCTTGGCGGGGATGTGGATCTCGCCCCGCGCGCCCTCGATGACGCACTCGTGCGCTTGCTGGAGGATCTTCTCGGCCGGAATGTTGGACTTGAGATCCGACAGGATCGGGTACTTGCTGCCGAAGTGCTGGATGAGCGTCTCCGTCGCGGCCCCCGACCCGCACTTGGCGTACAGCGGATCGTACTTGTCGGGGACCACCGCGGTGCGGGAATCGATCACGTTGTCCGCGTCGCGGACCGCGAAGTCGGACCCCGCGGTCGACAGCATCTGGAAGTCGTGAAGCAGGTGCCCGTAGATGATCGATCGAATGAAGGCCTTCTTGAGGGCCGGGCCGCTGAGCTTCCTGGAGAAGACGTAGGTGAGCTCGTTGTAGCCGCCGCCCAGGTCCTCGCGCATCGCGGCGAACCCGAGCGCGGGATCGATCTTGAGACCCTGGGCCTTGGCGGGGACCTTGGACGAGCCCTCCATCGCCCAGATGGTGTGGGTGTCGTTGAGGTACTCCTCGCGCTCTTTGAGCTCGCGCAGGTTCGTCAGCTTCTCGAGCAGATCCTCGCTCTCCCGAATCTGCTTGGCCCACGCCAAGAAGGGCGCGTCCATCGACTCTTCCCAGCTGAGCGGCGGCGGCTCCTCCTTGCCGAGCTCCTTTTTGATCTCGCGCAGGACGCCGCGGAACGGCTCGTCACCGGCGACGACCCGGCGCGCGTACATCTTGACCGCCATCCAGTCGTTCCAGACCGTCTCCTTGTTGTTGCGGTAGTACTCCGCCATCTCCTGGACGGCCCCCTTGAGGTCCCCAGGCAGCGCATCGATCGCCGGTTGGGCTTCGGCGCTGTTGAAGAACTGGAGCAACCGCAGGTGCGCATAGGCCTTCATCACGGCCTGTGCCTGCTCGTCGCTGAACCCTCGTTTCACGCGGTGGATGAGGTCGGCGTAGTCGCGACGCGCGTCCTTGCGGAACGCCCACGCATCGGCCTCGGCCACCCCCATCACCACCGCCTTGACCTGCTCGGCCTTCGACAACCCGTGCGGGAAGCGAACGACGGCCGCCACACCGGCCTCGACCTGGTAGTTGTACGGGCCTTCGACGGCGATGTCGGCCTCGACGATCCGCGGCACCTGGTTGAGCGGGTAGACCTTGCTCAGCACCGGCTCGAGCTGATCGCGAAGCTCGTGCGAGGGGCCGGGATCGGGAAGCGCCTCGCGCTCCTTCTTCTCGCCCTGCTCGTCGGCGATCTCGCGCTCCATCGCTTTTTTGCGGCCGTCGCAGCCGGGAACCGCGCCCAGTGCGAGCACCAAAAGGGCCGAAGCCACGCGCTTACGAGTCATCGCCATCTCCCCGCGGAAGCCAGCGTTGTCGACGCGACTCCCGGCGCAGCACGGTAGGAAAAGGCGCCCGAGGTTGTCAAACCGCGCCCGCAGCGATCCCCCGCCGGCCGGGGCTTCCTTCGCCCGTAGGGGGGATCGGTGGGGATATCCCGCAAGACGCCGCCGATCGGTTCACCGGTGGCGCGCGGACCCGGCCTGGGCCACAATCCGGCGCCCGAACGGGGATCCGGGCTCCGGCCGCGCGCGGTCGACCCCGGTGTCCGGGCGGACCCGCGAGTTGACGGGCCCGAGCCCGCGTCGCATCTTACGTAACGTCAGCTCTGGGTGCGCGCAGAAGGCGCATTCCCACCCTGCAGGAGACCTCCATGTCCACCGAAACGGCCACCGAGCCCACCGAGCCCCAGTCCGCTCCGGCGACCTCCGACGACGGAGCGACCGCAGCGGCCGGTCCTCTGGCCCTCACCGAGATCGCCGCGGAAAAGGTTCGGGAGATCCGAGAGGCCGAAGGCATCGAGCCGCACTACGCCCTGCGCGTGAAGGTGATGGGCGGCGGCTGCTCCGGCTTTCAGTACGACCTGTACTTCGACGAGCAGGCCGAGGGCGACTACGAGTTCGAGAGCCACGACGTGAAGCTGCTGTGCGATCAGATGAGCTTCATGTACCTGATGGGGACCACCATCGATTACGTCGAGGGTCTGCAAGGCGCGGGGTTCAAGTTCAACAACCCCAACACCACCGGAAGCTGCGGCTGCGGCAGCTCGTTCAGCGTCTAGCCGTTCAGCGTCTCGCCAGGTCCCGAGAGGCCCGCGGTGCGACGACGCCGTGCGCGTCGACGCCGGCTCCCTCACTCCACGCTCGAACGATGCTCGAGCGGTCGTCGGTCAGCATCCGGTGACCGTGAGGGTGGGGGAAACCATCGACTCCCGCGTGAAGGCGATGACCGTCGCGGGACCGGCGGCATGGGTGACCACCAGGTGCACGACGCCGCGCCCAACCAGCCACTGTTGGACCCGATCGGGGTGGAGCGTGACGGTCACCGGATGCGACCCCACGACGAACGGGACGTTGGTGCTGCCCAACTCGGCCGCATCGGCGAGGACCAGCTCGAACGTGCCCGTGCCGTCCGACGTCGTCCAGGGGTCGGGATTGGCCGACCACGGCCACGCCGCCTCGCCCGATTTGGCCTGCTGCATGCCCGTGCCGGTGCCTTCGGACCAGCCGTCGAAAAACACCTCCGAGACCGCGATCTCGAACTCGGCGTCGTGTCCCACGGTCACGGTGAGCGTGGCGCTCAGCGGAGGTGCGGGAAGCTCCGAGACATCGAACGACATGAGCAAGAAGCTGCGGAAATCCCTGCCGACGTCCTCGATGACCCCTTGAGGCGCCGCCCCCGAGTTGAACGACCGACAGTTGTCGTCTCCACACGCTCCGAAGCCGGTGGCGATGAACGCATCGGCGATCGGCTCGAGCGACACCATGACGTTCGTACAATCGCCAGTCGACTCCAGCGGAGGCCCCGTGTCGTCGTCCACGCGGGTGGTCGACACCGTGGTGGTCGAGCCCGTGACGGCGGGACCGGGTCCGTCGTCGTCACCGGTGCTCACGCTCGAGGTCGGACCGTCCGGTCCGTTGCCCGGATCGCTCTCGTGGGTCGTGTCGTCCGCGTCGGTACCCGTCGACGGTGCATCGTCGCCCACGTCGAATGCCGGGTTGGGTCGCGTGCACCCCAGCACGAGCAGCCCGAGCGCCAGCGTTCGGGATCGCATCGGTCGAGCTTATCAGGCCGGGTCGAAACGTCGTGCAGCTCGCTTCGTCGCGGTCCTGGCCACCTCGACGGGCCCCGGATGGGGTGTCCATGCTAAGAGCAGAGAGGATCGTGCACCGCCCGTTCGTCATTCCCCAAGACCTGCCTGGCCGGCTGTTGCCGACCGACGCGCCGCCCGAGCAGGCCCCCGATCTCCGTCACGCCGCGGTCCTCGCGCTCATCCTTCCGGGGTCGCCGGGCGGCGCGACGGGGCTCACCCCGTCCGACGCCCGTCACCCCGACGAGCCGCGGCTGCTCCTCATCGAGCGCTCGGGGACGCTGCGGTCCCACGCCGGACAGATCGCCTTTCCCGGCGGCAAGCCCGAGCCCCACGATCCGGATCTGGTGTCGACGGCGTTGCGCGAGGCCCAAGAGGAAGTCGGCCTGGAGCACGGCGCCGCGACGGTGGTGGGGCGGCTGCCCGCCGTGCCGACGCCCACGGGTTTCATGATCGTGCCCTTCGTCGCGTGGGCGGCGCGGGAGTGGACGCCCCGGCGCACGAGCCCCGAGGTGCATCGGATCCTGACCCCGCAGTTCTCCCTCCTCGCCTCACCGGTCGAGGCGTGTGGAACGGCTACCGCTACGAGCTGCACGAGTTCGCCATCCATCAGCCGCCCCTTTGGGGCGCGACCGCCGGGATGGTCTGGGATCTGCTGCAGCGCATGGCCGGGCCCTCCGATCCGTTGCCGAGCACCCCCGTGTCGGGCGACCTGTCCGCCTCGACGCGGTGACGCACCCGCGGCACACCCCGGACTTCGTCGCACGTTTGGGGTAAGAACCCGTGGGCCGATCCCCGGACGTCATGGCCAAGGCGAAGACGAAGTCCTCTCGACGCGGCGTGGTCGACGACGCCACGCTGAAGCGTCAGCTCAGGCGGCTCGATCGCATGCTGCCCGACGCCACCTGCGCGTTGCATCACGAAAACGCCTACCAGCTCCTGGTCGCCACGATCCTTTCCGCCCAGTGCACCGACAAGCTGGTCAACGAGGTCACGCCCGCGCTGTTCGAGGCCTATCCCGATACGACGGCGCTCGCCGACGCACCGATCGAGCACGTCGAGGCGCTGGTGAAGCGCGTGAACTTCTTTCGCACCAAGGCCAAGAACCTGGTGGCGATGGCCAAGATCCTCCGCGACCGTCACGGCGGGGAGGTCCCGGCGAGCATGGAGGCGCTCGTGGAGCTTCCCGGCGTCGCGCGCAAGACCGCCAACCTCGTGCTGGGCACCGCCTTCGGCATCGCCTCGGGGATCGTGGTCGACACGCACGTCGAGCGCGTGAGCAACCGCCTGGGGTTCGTGCGCGCCGAAGGTCCCCTCGAAGTGGAAAAAGCGCTGATGGAGCGGATCCCCAAGCGTCGGTGGATCCGACTCTCCCACCAGCTCATTCTCCACGGTCGAACGATCTGCGTGGCACGCCGGCCCAAGTGCGAGATCTGCCCGCTCGCGCCCGACTGCCCCAGCGCGGGGATCGGCTGAGCCCCGGCCGGGCCGGACGCGCCTCAGCCCGCCGGGATGCAGGCCGCACCACCTTCGATCTGAGCGTTGGTGCGGAAGATGTTGAACGACTTCCAGTGGTGGGGCTCGTGCTACCGCGATGGTGGGGGACCGCTCGAGGATCGATGCAATCTCCGCGTTTTCCACCTCCGTAGCCTAGCAGCCCGTGGTGAAAGTCGACCCGCATAGCCGAGCGCGACCGCGGCAACCATGCTGGCGGCAACCACGCGGAAGAGCCCGAGGGCATTGGAAACCACACACGCGCCTGCGAAGGGGAGCGGTCGATTCCGCAGCGAGGGGAGCG
>CAZYSW010000038.1:15665-20120 GCA_964650105.1 uncultured Nannocystaceae bacterium | reverse complement strand
CGAGGGTGTCGTGAAGGTCGCGATCGGGTTGCTGCTACGGCTCGAGCGCGCGCGGACCGGGACGCAGGCACTCGCTGCCACCTCCGAGGTCGACCGCGTGCCCGGCCGAGCGCCCGTCCCGGTAGGCGCTCGCCGACGAGAACCGCACCGTTCGCGCCGCGCCGTAGCGGAACCCTCGGCTGCGAATCCATCGATCGAGCTCGAGCATCTCCGACGAACGTCGCTGCACCGCCACCGTCAAGCGTCGGAGCCCCTCGAGGTCCTCGGCCGCGGAGAGCTCCCGCTCCTTGGCCCGCGCCACGTCTTCGTGCGCCGTCGCCAGGCGTTGCGCGATGGTGTGGACGCATCCCAGTCGAAATGCTCGCCCCGCGGCCCGCGGCCGGTAGTGCTCGCTCACGTACCTTCGCGCCAGTCGATCGACCTCGTTCGCCAGGTAATCGAGCATGTAGATCGCCGCTCGAGCGTCCATCGGGCGTCCGAAGAACGTCACCCGCCCCGAATCGTTCACCCGGGGTCGCGCGCGATTGCTGCTCCCCACCGCCCAGGCCAGCGACCAGTACCAGGCCGGCAGCCGCTCGTGCTTGCGGGCCGCACCCATCTCGTCGTTGCTCGAAAAGCCCTCCTCGTTCCGCGCATCGGCGCGCTGCTCGGCCTCGGCCAGCATCGCCGCGTCGAGCCGATACCGCTCCATGATTTGGGCCGCGTGGTTGGCCGCGTTGGCCGCCTCGTGCTCGTTGGCGCTGTTGGCCAACGCCAGCAGCTTTCTCACCTTCTCCAGAGCCTCGTGGGTGTTCATGCTCCGTCCTCTCTTTCGAGCGATGGTCGCGACCCGTCCCATCCTCTGTACCGCCGGTCGGCCCACGACGCGAGTGTCCGAAGAGGACACGTCCCCCTCATCGTGGAGATCACGCGGTCTCGCGGCCCCGACCATACCGGCTCCACCGTGTGCCCGAGAAATTCGACGCGGATGGCCTCACCGGTCCTCGTCCGGCTCCGGACCCCATCCTCGGCTGGCCAGCACCGCGCGAAGCTGCGGGTCCTCGCGCGACACCGGCCCCGCGAGCGTGCCCACGAGCTCGCGAGTCCACCACGCCTCGTCAGCCAACGGCGCGAAGCGATAGCGATACACCTGCACCCGCAGCCACTTCGGCGGCGCGCCGTCGAACGGATCGTGCCCCAACAACGCGCGGACCGTCGGGTCCCCGTCCAGCAGCTTCCACAACAGGTGCGCCACCCAGATCTCGCGCCGCAGCCCGCCGCCGTACTCGACCTCCAGCGCGGCGAACCACATCAGCCAGTCCAGCCGGTAGTGATACGGCGAGATCAGACACGGACGCCGCATCGGATCGCCCGGCTTGCACGGCAGCTCGTACGCCTGCCAGCTCGACGCCTCGCTCGGGTCGTCGGCCATCGATCCCTCGATGACCAGCTCCCACCGCTCGTCGTGCACCGATCCGAATGCCCCGTAGGTGTTCACCAGGTGCAGCCGATCGTACGACCGGTTCATCGTCTGACCGCGAACGCCGATCAAGTTTCCGATCACCGGCAGGCTCAGCCAGCCGACCACCACGGTCAGCACCCCCGTCACCACCCACGTCGCGCGCGAGCTCGTCGGCGCCCATTCGGGATCGTCCACCACCGCGCCCAACCGCCGGGGAAGCACGCGCCGCCACACCCCGTCGTCGAAGCAGGCCAGGCACGGCACGATCGTCAGCCAGTTGAGAAACGACAGGTTGCCACTCGCGATCAGGATCACCTGGAAGATCAGCACGACCGTCGCCGCCACGTGCCGAGCCCTCCGCGGCCCGAACAGGAACCACGGTGCGACCAGCTCGGCGACGTGATTGAACATCACGCCCACGGCCAGCAGCTCGTGCGGCGCGTGGTGCAGCCACGGGCTGATCGGGTTGGGGATCGGCTGCGTCTCGAAGTGCCAGTCCAGGCACGTCAGCTCCCGCCAGCACGCGTCCCCGCGCAGCTTGATCAGACCTGCCCCCAACATCACTCGAACGATCAGCCACCGATTGAGCCAAAGGGGGAGGATCGGCGTCGGGTGTCGGCGAGGAAACGGCCCGAAGCTCCGCCACGGACATAGAAACACCGCCACGAACCCGGTCTCCAAGAGCTGCGACTCCCACCCGAACTGGTACCAGCGCTGCCCCACGTGATCGATGGACAGATAGAGCACCCACAGCGCCAACATCACGCCACCGTGGGTCACCCCGGCCAGCACGGCCGCCGACAGCAGCACCCCGGCCCACGACACGATCGTCAGCGCCCGATCGGAGTGGTCGAGCCAAAACAGCGTCGGCTCGTCCCAAAATCCACGCCCCGCACGACGGAGAGCGTCGAACATGTCCGCGACCGGCGTGAGCCCATCCTCGCCGACCAGCGGCACGAGCTGCTCGACCGCGACGACGAACGCCACCAGGTACACCAGCCCCAGCAGCCGCAACAAGCAAAACCGCGTCAGTAGGTACGTCGAGCGGTGCGGCGGTCCCGACAGCCACCGCCACACCGCCTCGCCCACCCGCGCGCCGAAGGGCCGCATCTTCGCGATGTCCCCGTGGGCCTCCATGCTGCGTCAGCCCAGAGCATCGCACAGCCGCGGCAGCACCTCCGTCACGTCCTCATCGACGCGCGCCGTCGCCATCGCGTCGCCCCGGGTGTTCCCGAGGTTGACGATCACGACGGGGATCCCACGGCGCGCCGCCTGCCGGACGTACCGCAGCCCCGACAGCACCATCAGCGACGAGCCCGCCACCAGCAAAGCGTCGGCCCGGTCCACCAGCGCCGTCGCGGCCTCCACGGTGGCCCGCGGAACCGTCTCCCCGAAGAACACCACGTCGGGCTTGATCACGCCGTCGCATCGACGGCACCCCGCCACCACGAACTCGGACACCAGCGCGTCGGGCAGGTCCGCGTCCCCGTCGGGTGCCGCCCGCACGTCGAACCCCTTGAGCCCGGGATTGAGCGCGACGAGCCGCGCTTGCACCTCGTCGCGCGACTCCATCGCCCCACACGCGGTGCACCGCACGCGATGTAGCGCGCCGTGCAGCTCGAGGACGCGTCGCGAGCCCGCCGCCTGGTGCAGCCGGTCGACGTTTTGCGTGATCGTCCCGATGACATGCCCACGCGCCTCCAGCCGGGCCAGCGCCTCGTGAGCCGCGTTCGGCCGCGCCGCACGGAACCGGGGCCAGCCCACCACCGAGCGCGCCCAGTACCGCCGGCGCGCCTCCGCATCCCCCATCAGTTCCGCATAGAGGATCGGTCGCCGTCGCTTCACGGGCGCTTGCGGTCCCCGATAGTCCGGGATCCCCGATCGCGTGCTCATCCCCGCCCCGGTCAGCGCCACGACGGTCCGCCCCCGCAGCACGCTCGCCAGCCGCTCCTCTTCGGCGCAAGCCCCGGCGACGATCACGACACCAGATTAGCACCCGCAGGGCATCGGAGAAGCCCCGCGAGGCGATGCCACCGGCCCACCGACGCGGGCTGCGTTGCTCGACGTCACCCCAGACATGCCCGGCGTGGAACCTCGCCAGCACCGACGCCGACGGCGTTTTGCCCCCACGCACCGTCGACGACGACCTGCCGCCCGTCGGCGCGCGACCGGGATGCCCGACCGATCGATGACGACTCGGGCCCTTTCGCCTCGTTCCGATCAGCGCGCGCACAGGTCGGGCAGCGCATCCACCTCGTCGAGCAGCTCCTCGTAGCTCTCGATCCGCCGGCCCCCGTACGGATCGTCGAACCGAAAGAAGATCCGCTGCTCGACGGGCTCGATGCCGGCGTTCTCGTAGGCCTCGGCGTCGCTGTCGGTGTTGCCGAAGACCCAGTCGGGCACGAGCTGTCGCTGCGCCAACATGGCGAGTTCGCCGGTCTTGTAGCCCACCGCCGCGTTCCCCAACGCGCCCGTCGAGCTGAGCGTCGTGTGCACGATCCCCGGCGGCAAGTTCCGCTCCCGCACGAACGCCTGCGTGCGCGCACCGAGAAACTCCGGCCGTGCCGTCAGATACACCGGGTGGTATCCCTTGGCGGCCAAGGTCCCGAGCACCTGCGCGGCCCAGGGATTGATCTGAGGCGTGTCGCCGGTCAGCAGGTCGAAGAACTCCTCGGTCTCCTCGGTCGTCAGCGTCCCGTCGACGTCGGACACGAAGATCGGCGTACCGGGCGGAACGATCTCGATGTACACGTCCGCCGTGCTGTTGTCGCCGCGCGCGACCATGTGCACCCGGTGTCGTCCCGGGCCGAGCTCCTTTTCGGCGGGGATCGGGTAGTACACCCGCCCGCCCGTGTCTTCGACCCCCTCGACGGACACGTGCGTCCCTTCGTAGGTCGTCGTGGTGGTCCCGAGGAATTCCCAGGTCCCACCGCAATCGCGCAGCAGCCAGAGGTCGACCCGCTCGTCCTCCAGGTCCCAATCGGTCAGCCCGTACGCGAACTTCCCGAGCACCC
>CAZYSW010000038.1:10287-15655 GCA_964650105.1 uncultured Nannocystaceae bacterium | reverse complement strand
AGAACATGTCGCGACCACGGTGGTTGGGTGAACCGCTGGCCGCGGCCAGCGAGGACTCGGTGTGCTCCCAGTCGAGCGTCGGTCCCGGATCGGGTGGGGCGGCGTCACACGCAGGAATCGGACCGCACCAGGCTCCGGGAATTCCAGGGTCGTCCCCGGTCGTCGCCTCGGTCGTCGTCCCCGTCGTCTCGCCTTCGCTCGACGCCTCGCCGTCCATGGCCGTCGATTCCGATCCCCCGCTCGAAGGCTCCGCAGCGCTCGTGCCCTCGCCGGTGGTCACCGCCTCCGTCGACGTCCCGTCGAGACTCTCCGTCCCGTTGCCGGGCGACGGTGCATCGCTCGAGCACCCGAGCGACACGAGCACCGCCACCGAAACCGACAGCCTGGCTGCTCCCCCCATGCGCGACCCCACCACTTTACCAGCCCGCGCCGGAGATCGTGGGTCTCGATCCGGCGCAGGACTCCGTCCCCGGACCCGCGCCAACACGCACGCCGCGCAACTCCCGGGCCCACCTGCGGTGCGCGTGGGGTCGTGCGGATCTCGGCACGAGGCCTTCTCGCGCTGCGCGGATGGGTGATCGCGGCCGTCGTCGTGGGATGCAACGCCGGCAACGACCGACGCTCGCGCCGAGGCGCGCGTCAAGGCTCGGGCCGCCACACGGGCTCGACGTCGTCGACGCCTTCGGCCTCGGTGAGGCGCCGCAGCCGGGTGCCTTCGCGATCGACGATCCACAGGCTGGACCGGCCCGCCTCGTCGGCCGCGAAGACCAGCCACTGCCCGTCGGGCGAGAAGTCGAAGCTCCGCACGTCGAGATCGGGCGGGCTCAACGGAACCGAGCGCCGGCCGTCGACGTCCACCGTCCACAACTGGGCCGGCGCGCCGTCGGGATGCTGCAGGTAGGCGACCTCCGACCCCGCAGGCGACCACGCCGGATGGGTGTCGTCGTACGCGGACGCGAACAACGACGCGAGCGACCCACCGGTGGGATCCGTCAGGTAGAGGTCGTCGTTCCCCGACCGGTCGCTCACGAACACGATCCGATCGCCCTCCGGCGACCACGCCGGCGCCGTGTCGGACGCGGGATCCATGGTCAGGTTCAGCGCACCCTGGCCATCGATCGACACCCGCCACACGTCGTCGTTGCCCGCCGCGTTGCCCCAGTACGCCAGCGCGCTCCCCTCGGGTGACCACGTCGGGCTCCGTCCGAACGCGCCGGCGACCTCCGTCAGCCCGGTGCCGTCCACCCCCACGACCCGCAGGGTCGAGCTCGGAACGCCGTGCACGAACGCGATTTGCGTCCCCGCCGGTGAGAACACCGGCCAGACGTCGGCCTCCGGATCTTGCGTCAGCCGCTGCGCGTTTCCGCCGTCCGCATCCATCACGTAGATCTCGGCGTTGCCGTCTCGCGTCGACGAAAAGGCGATCCGCGATCCGTCACCGGAAAAGCTCGGCGACTCGTCGCGACCAGGCTCGGTCGTCAGCGCGACTGCGACCCCGCCCGCGGCCGGCACGACCATGAGATCGGATTCGGATCCCGTCCAGCGGACGAACACGATCTCCCCGGGCGGCTCCTCGGCCCCCGTGGTCGTCGACGGGGGGTAGTCGCAAAATCCCAGCCCGCCCCCGGAGGGCGCCAGAACGCAAATCGCGGTGTCCTCGGTGTCGTCCTCCCCCGTCGTGATCCCGTCGCTCGACGACTCCGTCGGACTCGCGTTCGTCCCCTCGGACCCCCCTGTGGTCGACGTTTCGGAGCCCGTCTCGTCCGCCCCACCACCGCTCGTCGCCGAGTCTCCGCACGCCGCGGCCACCAACACGCCCAGCCCGAGCCAAAGTCTCATGCCGAAGGGTACCACGCGCCCGCCTGCGTTCGGCCGACGCCCGGTCCGATCGCGCGAGGGTTGGAATGCCCACCCCGCCTCGATCGTTCGCGGGCCGCCGTGGACTCGGAGCGCTCGCGAAGCCCTGTCGTCGTCGTGGCCTCGTCGGCCGCCGGAATCGCCCTCACCGCGTTGTCGTGGCGCGCGAGCATCGGGCTGTCGTGGCTGGTCATCGTGGTTCTGTTCGTCGCGGGCGTCTGCTGGGTCCAACGCAAGACCCCGCCGACGCCGCTCGGCATCGCCTGGGGTGCCGCGGCGATCTGGCTCGCGTGGTGCCTGACCTGGCGCGCGAGCCTGTGGACCCTCACCATCGCCTATCCGGCGTCGCTGACGATGGCGGTCACCTTCCCGCTGGTCGTCCATCGTCGCCTGGGTTGGCGCGAGCTGGGCGACCTTCCGGCGCTGACCGTCGCCTGGCTGCTCGGCGTCGTTCCGGCCCTGCACGAGGCTCGACGCCTCGTACAACCCGGGGACGATCGCACCAGCCGGCGTGTGCTCGGAGGCTTGCTCCTCGGCCTGCCCATCTCCGCCACCATCGCGGTGCTCCTGTCGGCCAACCCCCGGTTTCGCGATGCGGTCGCGCAGATCCTCACCCGCGGCGAAGACCTGTGGAGCTTCGTCGCCTGGAGCCTCGCCGGGGCCGCCGCCCTCCTCGTCGGCGGCCTGGCGCTGCGTCACCTCCACTGCGGAACGTTCGAGGCCCTGCGCAACCCCGCGCTCCTCGGCCACGTCATCGAAGTCCGTCCCGAAACGTCCGAGGATTCCCCGTACCGCTCCACCGCCGCGGGCCGCGGAAGCTGCGACCGGTACCCCCGCACCCTCTCACCGCTCACCTGGGCGTTCGTCCTCGCCCAGCTCGTCGTCGTCTTCGGCCTGTTCGTCGCCGTCAACCTCGGCGACCTGTTCGGCGGACACCGCCTCGTCCGGGCCGAGGGTACGACCACCTACGCCGAGTATCTGCACGCCGGCTTCGCCGAGGTCACCGTGGCTGCCCTCTGCAGCGTCGGCGTGGTCATGTTCGGTCACTGCGTCGTCGTCCGCGCCCCCGATCGTCGACACCAGACGATGTCCGCGGGCCTCGAGCTCCTGCTCCTCGCCCTCACCGCGATCACCCTCGCCTCGTGTTGGCAGCGCACCACGATCTACATGGACGCCTACGGATACACGCACCTACGCCTGGGCGTGGTGCTGGTCCAGATCGGCGTCCTGGGCCTGCTCGTCTCGTCGGCTGTCCGATCGGTCGTTCGTTCCTGGGCCACACAAATGTCCGCCGTCGTGGCCCTCCCCATCGTGATGGCCATCGGAGCCGCGAGCATCAACGCCGACCTCGTGGTAGCACGGGCCAACCTCCGACGCCTCGTCGACGCGCCGGACACCGCCACCTCCACCGGCCTCGACGAGCGCTACCTCCTCGAGCTCAGCATCGACGCCCTGCCCGCGCTCGACGCCGACCACGTCCCCGAAGATCTCGCCGAACGCGTCCGCATGGTCTGGCTCGAGCGCGCGCGCGTCCTCGCAGAGGGCGACTGGAGAAGCCGTCGCGGGCTCGGTGCCCACCGCGATCTCGCCGCCGTCCGAAGCCGTTGACCCGACGGCCGGACCTGCCGAGCGGCTCGCGAAGCGGGGTGCTATCCTCGGCGCGGCACGATGCTCGAGCTCATCTGCAAGCAGACCTGAAGCACCTGTCGCAAGGCGGTCGCCTTGCTCGACGCCCGGGGTGTGAAGTACCGCTACCGCGAGTACACCAAAGAGCCCCTCTCCAAGGCCGAGATCACCCGCGTCCTCGACAGGCTCGGCCTCGGTCCCAAAGACGTTCTGCGCAAGAACGACAAGGTCTTCAAGGACCTCGGCCTGACCGGACGAGAGCCCGACGACGAGCTCGTCGCCCTGATGGCCGAGCACCCCACCCTCTTGCAGCGCCCCATCGGTGTCCTGGGCGACCGGGCCGCCCTCGGCCGTCCCGTCGAGAACCTCCTCACCCTCCTCGACGGGTAACGCGTCCTGCCACCGACCGTGACCACCGCCCCGTGATCGCTTCGCGAGCCTCGACCCTTCGGCGTCGGACCGGCGCGGGCAACGAGCTCGGTGTGCCCGTCGAATTGCCGGGGGACGGGTACACGGACGTTCCGGCGCCCGAACGCGGGGAGACGGTGCGCGCAAAGTCGTTCGATGCCGGTCGAGACTTCGACGTCGACTGGGGTGACGACGACGGTCTCGACGTGTGACGGCCTCCGTTACGTTACGTCACCTCGATCATCGGGCGGCTCTACGGGCGGTCCCGGCGTCGGCACCACCGGCGCTGCGAACGTGCCCGCTCGATCTGCGTGCGTCGACTCGCTCACCTCGAAACCGCACGCAGATCTCTCGCGCGCGTCGCAAATCGATCCCGCGAACAATCAGCCAGTGATGCTGCTTGCCGTTCGTCCCATCGACCTCGCCATCTTCGGGACCATGGGCGCGTTGTGGCTCGGAGGCGCCCTCTTCATCGTCTTGGTGTGGCGGTGGGTGATCCGATACGAGCGCGAAAGCCAAGGTCCGTCGATCGAACGTGACGCCGTCCCGCCCCGGCGGGAAGGCGCGTCGACGTCCACGGCCAGCCCACGGCCCCAACCGGGCCTTCCCATCGATGAGGGACTCGCGTCCTCGTCACCCTCCTGAGGTGTGTTCATGGTCTACTCCCTGCTGGCTTCGGCCGGTGACGTTCCCAATCGGGAAGCCGTCGCCATCTCGCCCACTTTGGGCTGGTTGCTCCTCGGCTGCGCGATCTGTGTGGCCCTGGTGTTCATTCTGACCGCCGACCGTTGGCGCCGGTGGTGGCTGACCCTGGAGGACCCGCGGGGAATCGCCGTCTTCCGCATCGTCTTCACGTTCTTCGTGATCGCCAACATCAACGGGATGTGGGAGTACTTCGAGTTCCTCTACACCGATGAAGGCATCTTCACGGCGGACGTCGCTCGACAGGTCTTCGCCGCGCAGCAATTCGCCGGGTTCGGAGACGGGCTGACGCCCGACGACCCCTGGGGATTCTACGACCTGAAAGCGTTCTGGCGCTTCTTGTCGGGCCCCAAGTGGTCGCTGCTCTACTTCTGGGACTCGCCCACGTTCTTTTGGTTTCACCTCGCCGCGTTTCACGTCGCGGCGATCTGCTTGATGATCGGCTTTCGCACCCGCGTCGCCGCGGTGCTGACGTGGTTTCTGATGAACAGCATCCTGGTGCGCAACCACCTGGCCTGGGAGGGCACCGAGCTGGTCTACCGGTGCTTTTTGGTCTACCTGGTGTTCGCGCGATCGGGCCACGCCTACAGCATCGACAACTGGTTGCGCTGCAAGAAGCTGCGGAAGAAGGGGCTGCTCAGCGAGCGCGACGGACCCGGCGGTGGTGCCGGTGTCCCGCCTTCCGACGAGCACCCGCAGGGGCTGGAGCCCGTCTACCGGCTGATCCCCTCGTGGCCGCGCAAGCTCATCATGGTCAGGCCGGGCGAGCGGCTGC
>CAZYSW010000038.1:0-10277 GCA_964650105.1 uncultured Nannocystaceae bacterium | reverse complement strand
GATGGGCCGCGTATCCTGCGTTCGTCGCCGACTGGGCGCTCAAGACCGGCAGCGTGTGGATGAACGGCGACGCGCTCTACTACGCGCTGAACCTCGATCACTTCTATCGCGTCCCGCCGCAGTACCTGGCGTCACTGGCCGGCACCACGGTGTTCCGCGCCATGACCTGGGCGGTCAAGGTGGGTCAGATTGGCTTCCCCCTGGTCATCGTCGGCCTGGTCGTTCGATGGATGATCCAGGAGGGCTTCCCCCCGCTCGAGGCGTGGCGTCGCTGGTGCTTGCGCGCCTGCTTCCTCGCGCTGGTGGCCCTGACCACAGCCATCGGCGTAGTCGCGTGGCCGGTGCACTTCACCCCGCCGATCCCGGCCTGGGCCTTCGCGGTGATCTGGGTGTCTTTGTGGATCGGGCTGTGGCTGTTGTGGCGCAAGCTCACCTACGCCCCGTTCGTGGTGCACGGGATCGGGCGCTGGCGCTTCGAGAGGCCGGCGGTCATCGATCGCACCTGGGTGTGTCGATGGATCATCGGACGCCGCGTCCTGCTCGTGTGGCACCTCGCCTTCCACGGTCACATCTTCACCCTGATGAACGTGGGGCAGTTCCAGACCGGCATGGCGTCGGCCACCTTCGCGTTCTTCCAGGGGCGGGAGATCGCGACCATGCTGCGCGACATCGGGCATCGGCTGGCGCGGTGGAGGGTGCCCTTCATCCCGGCTTCGGCCCGCGAGCGCCTGCCGATTCTCCCTGCCGGCGACCCGAGCTCGCCCGCCTACCACCACGACGCCGTACGCCTACCGACGTGGGCCGCGATGGTGGCCCTGGGCGGCATCGTCTCGGCAATCGTCGTTCGGGTTCGCTTCGCCCCCACGTGGGACTTCCGATGGATCTGGCTTGCGACCGCCGGCTTTCTGGTCGCCGTCACCGTCTGGCGCGTGCTGCAGAACCGAGCGTCGGACGCCGACCGGACCTCCGAAGTCACCTGGGCGTACGGTCCCTTCGGCCGCCTGATCGTGGGTGGCTTCATCGCCTGGCACATCACGGCGGTGGCGACCTGGTTGCTGCCCGACAAGGACTGCCTGTCGACGTTCCGCGCCGCGGCGCGCGCTCCGTTCACCTTCTACCTGACGCGCACCACCACCGATCAGGGATGGGGCATGTTCGCGCCCAATCCCCCGCGGACCAACGTGTTCATGAAGGTGCTCGTCACCGACGCCGACGGCGAGGTCTGGGACCTGCGGACCGACGTCTACGCCGAGGAGCGAAAGCCCATCCCCTGGATCTGGAACACGCGACTGCGCAAGATGAACCGCCGCATCATCGGCGGGGAATCGGGTCCGACCTCGTGGTACCGCAAGTGGTACGCACGCTACGAATGCCGGCGGTGGGCTCGCGAGCACGGCGGCGTGGCGCCGAAGAAGGTGGAGCTCGTCAAGGTCTGGTACCGGATCCCGTCCCCCGAGCAGACCCGCAAGCTCGGGTACTACATCCCCGAGCAGTTGCTCGAGCGGCAGGGGCACGAAGAGGTCTCGCACACCGAGCACTGCGCCCGCGCGATCATGGGTCAGCTCCCCAACTTCATCCGGGAGCGCGACGGTCTTCCCTTGCTCGAGCCCGACGAGTACCGGCCCTGGATCAAGCACAAGCGCGCCAAGTGGGAGCGAGACAAGGCACGCGAGCGCAGCGATTGAACCTGGCGGTCACGCGGCGCGAGGTGGAATCTTCGTGGTGAAGCTCGCCTCGTTTCGATCGCACAGGATCTGGACGAGCTGGCGCCCCGACATCAGCGCGGTGGGGACGCCGCCGCCCGGCTCCACCCATTGACCGGCCAGCCACAGGCCGTCGAGGCCCGGGAGCTGTTTGGGTACGTGCGTCCGCACCGTGTCGGGGGTGGGAAGCCAGCCCTCGTACGCGCCCTTCCACGAACGCGCGTGTCGCCAGAAGGTCAACGGCGTCGCCAGGTCGATCATTCGCACGTGTCCGGCCAGCCCCGGCAAACGGTGGTCGAGACGCTCCACCAGCATGGCCGACACCCGGTCCTTCTCCGCCCCGTAGCGACTGCCTCGCGCCGCCCACCAATCGAAGTCGCTGTCGACCATCACCTGCACCACGCAGTGCCCGTGCGGTGCGAAGCTCGAATCGTCGTGGATCCCCACGTACAGGCGGTCGGTCGTGTGGCCTCCCGCGTCTACCGGCTCGCGTTCGCGCAGGACGAGCGTCGAGGGCGTCCCCTCGAATTGCTTGGCCACCCCCAGGCTCAAGAGCAGCACCGGCGGGAACGTCTTCCAGGTCTCCAGCCGCTCCCGCGTGGCGCCGTCGACGTACCGACCGCCGAGCAGACGCATGGCGGTCTCGTGGGCGCTGGAGGTCGACACCACCACGTCGGCGGGGATCGTGGTGCCGTCCGAGATCCGCACCCCCACCGCGGTATCGTGCTCGACGACCACCTCGTCCACCGTCGTGTTGGTGTTCACCTCCCCGCCGAGCGCCGCGTACCGCTCGACGATCGCGTCCCGCAGGCGCGCCGAGCCACCCACCGGCCGCGAGAGCTGCCCCTCGCGGAGCTGGTGCAGCAGCATGGGCACGAACAGCGCGGGCATGTCCTTCCCCAACAGCCCCACCAACACCTCCCGCAGCTTCGGGCTGGCGAGGCGCGCTTCGGTCCAGTCGGCCAGCGATCCTCGATAGTGGAGCATCGTCCCCGCCAGGTGTCGCATCTCCCACAGATGCATCAGGCGCTGCGGCAACGTGGTGAGCTCGGGAGGCAGCTCGGGGTTCGGCAGCGCCCCGACGTCGACGTGCTCGATCGACTCGATCAGCCGATCGATCTCCTCCGCGTCTTCCGGCGCGATCTCCCGAAGCTGCGTCCGCAGCTCCTCCATGTCGCGACCGACGTCGACCCCCCATCCCGCGCCGCGGTTCTCGTAGCGCGCGAACAGATCGAGCGGCCGCAGCTCCACTTGCGGCACGATCCCCAGCTCCTCGTAGATGCGCCGGAACATGCCGCCGGGCGCACCACCCATCAGCCACGGGATGCACCCGTCGACCAGGTACGGGTCGCGCGCCCACGCCGTGCACACTCCGCCGAGCCCGATGTTGTGTTCGAGAATCCGCGTCCGCCATCCGTTCATGCGCGCGTAGCACCCCACCGACAGCCCCGCGAGCCCACCGCCTATGATCACCATCGTCCGCTCGGCCATGACGCTTGCAGCCTGCGCACCCGCGCCATGCTGTCCACGCCGCCTTCGACCCTCGCCCGAGCGGTCACCGGCGCGCGACGTGTAGGATCGGAGGCAGTCCGCGTGGGGTGAGCACGCCGTCGGCGCCGACGAGGCGCGAGATCGAAGGGATCTCGGGCGTGCTCTTCGAAGCATCGAACAACGCGGTCGATATCGGCAGGACGTGATCGTCGCCTGGCGGGATCTCTACGAGGCCCCGCTAGCGCTCGGCAGGCTCCGCGAGCCCGACCCGCATCGCGGCGTCGTCGTCGCCGAGGTCCACCGTCGTTTGCGGCCAGACCGTGGGGATTTCGGGCGACGGCAGCTTGTTCTTCATGAACAGCATGCGCGCGGTGACGATTTCGAAGCCCCGTCGCAGCGGCTCGGTCCGCTCGGGCGGCTCGAACAGCTCGAGCAACCGCAACGCCGCTTCGAAGGTGCACAGACCCTGCACGCTGTGTTGCCGCCGCACGCTCCAGATCGAGGCCGGCCCCGGCGGCAGCGACACGCAGTCCATGTCGCGCACCCGTGGCACGCGACGGCTCATCCGCGAGCACTGGTGCCACGTCCCGTCGAGCACCACGAACCCCGGCGGCTTCTCCCCCGGCTCGAGGCCCGCATTCGGCACCCCGCCCTGCAAGACGCGGGCGTCGTCCCGAGGGAACAACACGCGCCAGTGAACGGTGTCGACGAAGGGTGTCTCGTCGAAGGGCTGGTCTCGCAGCGGAAAGTGAACGACGCGGAGCGTCGGCACCATCCGCGTCAGCAGACGTCCGGTGTTGGTCGGCTTGAACCGCTCGCCCACGTGCTGCACGAGCACCATCGGCGTCGCCATCGCGATCGACGGCAGCAGCTCGCACGCACACAGGCTCGGCCACAACCCGCATCCGGGGCATCTCGCCTTGCGCTTCTTGCGATTGGTCATTCGAACGTCGAGCACCGGCAAGGTACCACTGCGCGGTCCCGGGCAACGCCGCGGCGCACGCCCGGTCCCCCCGCGAGCGGCTCGTTCAGCCCAGATCCGCCAGCGCGCGCTCGGCCGCCTCCCGGACCTCGGCGGGAAACAGCGCCCGGTAGTGGACGAACGCCTCGTGGCTGAGCCCCCGCAGCATGGGCGACGCCTCGAGCAACGGCACGGCGTGGTCGCCGAGCAGGACGGCGACAGCCTCGTCCTCCACGTAGGCCTCGACCTCGACCCGGTCGATGGTCCCCACGTAGGCCGGCTCGATCCCGTGCGCCCGAACGACCGCCTGCAGGCGAGCCAGCGCCTCCTCGGCCGCCACGTCGGGCCGAAGGCGAAAGCTCTTGAACAGCCTGCGCGTCCGCAAGCGGTCGGCCAGATCGCGTAGCGCGGGGTCCTTGCCGCGCGCGTAGCCGCGGATCGCCGACTCCAGCAGGGGATCGTCGAGCCCCAGAAAATCGGACAGAGACAGCTCCCGCTCGTCGAGCACCGCCTGCAGAGGTGGAGGTGTCGCCGGTTGGGGCGGCAGCTCGGCGAGCCGACGAAACAGCGCGCGCATCACCGCCTCCGCCGCGCGGACGGCCTTGTGCAGATACACCTGTCGGTACATGTACAAGCGCGCCAAAAAGAACCCTTCGACGGCGGTCAGCCCTTTCTCGCCGTCGACGGCCAGCCTCGCCGCCCGCTCGCCGGGCGGGACGTACAGCCGCAGGGCCTGCAGCAGCCAGTCGAGATCCAGCAAGCCGTAGCGGACCCCGGTCATGTGCGAGTCTCGCATCAGGTAGTCGCAGCGATCGACGTCGAACGTCCCCGCGACCGCGCGCGCGAGGTGGCGGATGGGAGACTCACCCCGCACCAGCCGCTCGACCGCGGCCGGCATCGCCGGGTCGATCTCGGCCAGCGTGCGATGGACCTCGGTGTCCGGATCGAGGATGAGCCGAGACGTCCAGTCTTCGTGGACGAAGCGTCCGGGCACCACCGCCTCGAAGGTATGGCTGTAGGGGCCGTGTCCCAAGTCGTGCAGCAATGCCGCGGCCAGGGCCACGCGCGCGGTGTCGGCATCGATCCGATCGTGCGCCGGAACGTCGTCCCCCAGCTTGCGAACCCGCGCCAGGTACCGCTTCATCACGTACGCCGACCCGACGGCATGCGCGAATCGACTGTGCTCGGCCCCCGGAAAGGCCAGCGAAGCGGGCCCGAGACATCGTATCCGTCGCAGCCGCTGGACCTCGGCCGTGTCGAGCAGCCGCACCACCACCGCATCGACGTCGGTCTCGAACGAGATCAGCCCGTGCACCGGATCGCGCAGGATCACGCTCCGACCCATAACACTCCGGCGTTCGCCGGGCGACGTCCCTCGGGGTCACGGTTCGATCCCGGTCGATGAGCATCGTGCCGTGCACCGATCCGACCCCCGGATGGCGCATGAGGCGCTGAATGGACAGCGGCGCGCGTGGTATCGTTGCGCTGCCCAGAACCGGATCGAGGCTCATGGCAACGTGCTCCACGTGTGGATTCGAGATGGATGGTAGCCGCCCGCTTCCGGCGCGCTGTCCTCGGTGCAGCGCTCCCACGGCGCGCGGCGCCAAAGCCTCGGCACCGCCTCCGATCCCCGGTCCTCCACCCACGCGTCGACCGAGCGTTCCCGCGCCTCCCCCGGTGTCGGCGCCGCCCCTGTTCGGCCAGGACGGTCCGCGCGGCGCCACGTTGTTCGGCGTGCCGGGCGTGGACGATGCAGACGCGCTGACCGTCCCCCTCGGACCGAGCGACGTTCCTCCGCCGCCGCGCTTCTCCGCGCCACCGATGGACGATCTCGACCTCGATGGTCCGCCCGCGATCGGGCTCGACGACGATCCCGGCGATCCGTTCGGCGAGGCGCTCCCCGACGATCTCGACCTCCCGATTCCGGCGCCGCGGTCCGTCCCCGCGCTGGGCCACAACGAGCTCGATCCCGCCAGTGTGGGCGCCGGAGACGACCCGCCCATCGAGCTCGATCTCCCCGCACCGGTGTCGGGCGTCGGCGCGGGAGCGGGTTCGGCCGACGACCTCGACCTCCCCGCACCAGCGGGGTTGGGTGGACACCGGACGCCTCACCCCGACCTCGATCTTCCGGCCCCGGCACGAGGGCGTGCAGCCCTCGATCCTTCGATCGATCTGCCGTCACCGGTCGACGTCGACCTCCCCGCGCCGCTCGATCTCGATCTGCCGACGCCGGTGGACCTCGACCTACCCCAACCAGCCGACCTCGACCTGCCCGAGCCCGTCGGCATGGAGCTGGAGTCCGCTCAGGACCTGCCGACCCCCGCCGGCCTGGACGTCGAGCCCGCGCACCTGGAGGTCGAGCCCAAGACACCCGGGCCCGCGGCCTCGGCCGCCCCCAAGGCCAGCCCCGGTTCGGCCGCCGTCGCCGTGGCCGAACGCATCGCGGCGTCGGGCGGTGACGCCCACACGGCGCTCGCCGACTTGCGACGCTCCCCGGCGCCCCGCGCCTTGCCCCGCCAACCCCTCTCTCGCGGTCTGCTCTACGGTGGCGCGGCCATGGGACTGCTGGTCGCCCTCGGTGCCGGCCTCTTTTACGCCGGGGTCTTCGATGACATCCCCGAAGACGAGGTCGTGCGCGGGGCACCCAAGAGCACGAACCCCGCGTCCACGCAGACGGTGCCCGAAGGCGAGGTCGCCGAGCGCAGCCCCGACGTGCTTGCCAAGCTGGCCACCGACACCCCGGCCGCCTATCACCAGGCGTTCGAGGCCAGTCAGGCCGCGGGCGATCGCGTCGGTCAGGCCGAGGCCGCCCTGCTCCTTCACCTCCGCTACGGTCCCGATCCCGTGCTCTTGGGGCAGGCTCAGTCGTTGCTCGCGCCCTTCGAGGCTCGTTCCGAACCGTTCGTGCAGCGCGTGGTCGGCCTCGAAGCGCTCGTGCGGGGCGATCTCGCCAAGGCCGAGCAAGCGCTGGCGGGCGACGACGCGCGCGCCCGGCTGTACCGCGGCTGGCTGCGCCTGCGTCAGGACAACCCCGAAGCCGCGCTCGAAGAGGCCGAGGCGGTGCTTTTGGCCGACGTCTCCGAAATCGGTGCGAAGCTCCTGCGCCACGAGGCCAAGGCCGTGCTCGACCCGGGCGCGGAGGTCGAGGCGATCGAACGCAGCATCGCCGCGCATCCCGATCATCCCGGCTTGCGCGAGTTGCTGGTGCGTCTGTCGCTGCGGACGGGCGAGCTCGCCAAGGCCTCGGGGGCGCTCGAGCAACTCGAGCTCGGCGAAGCGGTCAGCAAGGCGTACCGCGCCCGCGTGGCCACGCTTCGCGGTCGCGTGCTGGCGGCCCAGGGCGACTACGCGGGCGCGCTGGCGGCCTACGAGGAGGCCACCACGCTCGCGCCCGAAGACGTCGATGCCGCGATCGCCCGCGTGCGAGGCTATCTCGCCACGCGCGACTACTCGAACGCCTCGATCGAGGTCTCCAAGCTGGTCTCCGCCAAGCCCACGGTTCCCGAGGTCGTGCTGCTCCAGGCCGAGGTCGCCGTCGAGACCGGCGACGGCGACGAGGCCCTGCAGATCCTCGACAAGCTCGCCGCCTCGTTGCCCGACCGCGCCGAGGTCGCGTACCTGCGCGGCCGCGTGCACGCCATGCGCCTGCAGCTCGACGAAGCCAGCCAGGCGTTCGCCAGGGCCCTCGAGCTCGACCCGAACCTGATCGCGGCCCACACGGCCGAAGCGACGATGCTCGCCAAGGCGCACAAGGTCGCCCAGGCGGCGACCAAGCTCGACACGGCCCGGGCGGCGGTCGCCGACAAGCCGCGCGCCGCCGCCGATCTGCTCACCGCCAAGGCGAGGATCCTGCTCGACGACGGACAGACCCAGGCCGCCCGCGCCGCGCTCGACGAGGCTCTCGCCGCGCTGCCCACCCACAACTAGGCGTTGCTCCGTCGAGGGTTGCTGCGCCTGGACGCCGGCGACACGGCGGGAGGGCGCGAAGATCTGGAGGCCCTCTATGCTCGCACCGGCGGCTATCCGGGTCTCGCGGCCCCGCTCGGCCGCCTCTTGGTGCGCGAGGGCAACACCGCCGCACTCGAGGAGCTGATCGGCGACACGTTCGACAGCCCCCACACCTCACCCGACGTCAAGCTCGTGGGTGCGCGTCTTCGCATCCTGCAAGGGCGTCCCGAGGACGCCCGCGTTCTCGCCGAGGCTGCGTTGGCCGCCGAGCCCTCCAACTGGGAAGCGCACCTGGTCATGGCTCAAACGCTCATGCACCTGGGCGACCACGCCGCCGCGCTGCAGGCCATCGAGCGTGCCCGACCGCTGGCACCCCAGGCCGAGGTCCACTTGATCAAGGGGCAGATCCTCGAATTCAACGCCCGCCATGCCGAGGCCCGACCCGAGTACCTCAAGGCGCTGAAGATCGATCCGCAGTTGCACGAGGCGCGCTTCTTCTACGGACGGCTGCTGGTGTACCAGGGCGCCTCCCAGGCGGCGGTCGACGAGCTGAAGCAGGTCGTCGCGGCGACCGACGCCTTCCCGCAGGCGTGGCTGTACCTCGGACGCGCGCAACGAGAGATCGGCAAGCGCAACGACGCCCTCGCCAGCCTGCGCAAGGCGGTCGAGGTCGATCCGTCTCTGTACGAGGCCTACTACTACGAAGGTCGCCTCCACTACGAGACCAACGATCACGCCAAGGCCATCGCCGCGCTGGAGAAGGCGGTCGACGCCTCGGCCGAGGGTCAGCCCTGGTACGCCGACGCCTGGATCTTCTTGGGGCGCGCCCAGGCCAAGGCCGGCAAGCGCCAGCAAGCCAAGGCCTCGTTCGAAAAGTTCCTGGCGGTTTCTCCCGCCAACCATCCCAGCCGCGCCGCAGCCGAACGCGAGCTCCGCGACCTCGGCTGAGGACCCGAAGCTCGGCGCCGGAATCGGAATCCGGAAACGGAGCCTCGGGAGCAGGAATCCGGAACCAAGCCGGAACCGAAACCGGGAATCCGGAGCCCCGAGCCCGAGCCCGAAGGCGGAGTCCGCAGCCCGAGCCGGAGTCCGGACCCGGAGTCCGGAATCCGGAGCCCCGAGCCCGAACAGGAATCCAAAACCCGAGCCCGAATCCAAAGCCCGAGCCCGAATCCAAAGCCCGAGCCCGAATCCGAGCCGGAGCGGGAATCCAAAGCCCGAACCCGAGCCGGAGCGGGAATCCGGAGCCCGAGCCCGAGCCCGAGCGGGAATCCAGAGCCCGAGCGCGAGCCGGAATCCGGAGCAGGAAACCGGAGTCCTCACCGCCCGAGTGCGGACGGGCCGAGCGGTGACAGCCGGGCGATCGCCTGCTGCAGCGCGGCCAGGGCCTGTGCGGCGCAGCGTCCCCAGTGCGCCGTGAAGCTCACCCGCCAGATCCACGCGGCCTCGCGCTCGCCTTCGTCGTCACCGCGCTCGTACATGCGAAGCCCCCGCTTCACGTCGAGGTAGATGTCGACGAGATCGTTCGACAGGGTGCCCGTCGACGGCCCCGCGTCCTCCCGCGCGTACGCGTCGACGATCGTCCAGTAGTGCTCGGCGGGGCCCATGCCGGGCCACGCCGGCGGAGGGCTCGCCTCCGGATCGTCGAGGCCCGCAGGGCCGACGTCCACCTCCGGCAGGGCCAACGCCGCGGCCGCGAGCGCCGCGACCTCCCGCGCCGCGATCTGCATGCGCTCGCCGAGCGCGAGGCGATGCGCACGCTCCATGAACGCACAGTATCGCCGCGCGCAGGCAGCAAACGCCTCGACCGCGTCGGTCATGCGCCCCGGGAAACCCCACCCGACGCGAGGCCATTCCATCCTCGATCGTCGTCGCGACGGTGCCGTCGACGGCGCCATCTCGAGGTTCGGCGCGCCGTCGAAACGGCTCACTTCGCCACGCGAACCCGCACGCACCGCCCACTACGCGCACTCCACTTCGCCACGCGAACCCGCACGAACCGCCCGTTACGCAACCACTTCGCCACGCAAACCCGAACGCGCCGTCCGTTACGCGCACTCACTTCGCCACGCGACCCGAACGCGCCGCCCGTTACGCAACCACTTCGCCACGCAAACCCGGACGCGCCGCCCGTACCCGCACTCCACTTCGCCACGCGACCCCAGACGCGCCGC
>CAZYSW010000037.1:0-20209 GCA_964650105.1 uncultured Nannocystaceae bacterium | reverse complement strand
ACGGGCTCGATGACGGGCGTCTTGCCCTCTCGACGGATGGTGATGGAGTTGCGCCAGACGTCGCCCTCCCGCTCTTGCCGGACTCCGACCACGCTGTAATTCACCGACGGATACGGGCCGAGCCACTGATCGAAGAACCAATCGAGCGTGTACCCGTAGGCCTGCTCGGCCACCGGCCGGGGATCGGCCGACGGCTCGGCGAGCAGGCGCCGATACAGCTCCGCCTGGCGCTCGGGCCCCAGCGTGTCCAGGAGCTTTTCGTGGATCCGCCGGCCGGTCGTGAGCTCGTGGGAGAACCAAAGGGGATGATTGCGCAGCGGCGGAGCATCCTCGACTCCCCGAAAGTAGGCCTGCGAAAACGAAGCCTGCTGCGTGTACAGGAAGCGGTCGACCGCCGGCACGAACGTGAAGTTGCGCAGGATGTCGGAGGCGAACTCGTCGGGGAGCTCCCGCTCGGCCCGCCACACCTCCAGCAGCGCGAAGGCCACCGCCCCCGACAGCCACAGGTCGGTGGACGGATCGTGCCGCCCCCGCAACGATCGCTCGACCAGCATGTCGAGGATGCCTCGCGCGATCGCCTCCTGGTGGAATCGCAAAAATCGGCGGATCGGAAGCATCTCGAATGCCTGGTCGCTGACCACCACGACCTCGGGGTGGAATTCGGAGACCACGCTGCGCAGCGGTCCCTGGACGATCACCAGCCGACTTCCCGCGGGCTGCTCGAGCCCCGCGGCCTCGACCAGCTCGATCATCTCCTCGGCGATCGCACTGGTTTGCCCCGCGACGTCCCGCCGCAGGCGAACGGCGCGCTCCCGCGGGTACGTATCGCCCGGCCGCGCGAACATGTGCAGCACCTCGATCGTGACCCCGTGGTGGACGGCCGTGACCCGATGCCATTTCGGCCCCCAGAACACCGACGGGTACTGGACATATCGATGGTTGCCGACGACGACGACCTCCACCGGGCGACGCCGCTGCCGTGGCTCGCCGCCGGGTTTGGTCGGCGTCCCGGTCGGCAACGCCCCGGGTTCTGCGAGCTTCGCCTCCTCGACGATCCAACGTACCGGTGTGACGACGCGGCCTCCTTCGGGGAGGTGACGCCCGCCTCGTGCCGGAGCGCTGGGCAGCGGGGCGATCGCGCCCGACAGGCTGCAGCGTTGTCGGATGCACCCGAAGGGCCAGTAGCGATGCGGGACCTCGACGGTGTAACGCAAGGTGATCGTGCGCGTCCCCGGCTTCAACGAGAGCTGAATGTCTCGGCGGGGTCCCACGCGTTCGACCGAGGCCCCCCAGGCGCCCCCGATGCGCAGCGCACCCGCGTCGAAGGGCCCCTCCACGTAGGTGGCCAACGCGACCTCGTCGAGGTGACGCGGCTCTTCGTCGAGCCACGCCGCGAAGTCCAGCAGCACGAGGGTCTCGCCTTCTTTGGCCGGGCGAACCAGCGTGTATTCGACCACCCCGTCGACCCGGGCGCCTCGCGCGTCGACACGCGATCCGTCCGGCAGCCGCTCACCACCGCGGTGCAGCGTCAACCAAACACGCGCCTGCCGAACCGCGGGACCGTCGCCGGCCGCCGCGGGTCGAGCCCACGACCAGACGACCAACGACAGACACAGCCACACCAGCATCCAAAGCCGGGGTGGTGCATGGAGCCACGTGCTCGAACCGAACAGAGCCGACCGATCTTGCACCGATCTCCACCCGAGCCCAATTGACACGTCATCGGGCGTGGCGCCGCCCTCCTGCGCGAATGGGCAGGCCCACGTCCGGGTCGCGCCCGCGCGACCTCCTCGAGGGTGAACGCGGGCAGGTGATCTTCCGGGTCGAAGTTGCCACGAACACGACCGCGAATCGTCCTCCGGGTGATGGTGTCACGCGTCTCCGCCTCACGTTAGGTTTGACAGTTGGCCCTCGTTCGGTGGACGCTCAGAGCATGCGTCTTGCCGTGTCCTGCCTGACTTCGGCCGCTTTGGCGTCGCTCGTCTCGATGCAGGCTCAGGCAGCACCACCAGCATTGCCGGAGGGCCAGCCCGAAGCCGCTCCGCCGGCCGACCCGCCTTCAGCCGAGGCGGCGCCCACCGAGGCGGCACCCACCGAGGCGGCGCCCACCGAGGCGGCACCCACCCCGCCTCCCGCAGCGGCCTCCCCGGCGGATGACCCGGGGCTCGACCTCGGCGGGAGCATCGAGGCCGGCGGAGAGATTTCCGCGTCGGGGGCGGACGCAGACGTCGAATCGGACCGGCAGGGGCGCCGCAACCGGCGACGGCGAGGCGCAGATCGCAGCGACGACGAGGCGGCCACCATCGACGATCCGGGCATGGTGCAGGGTCGTCGCGAGCCGACCATGCTCACCAACCGCGGCGCCGTCGGTCTCTTTCACACCACGCTGCCCGACGCAGGCGGACGCTACACCTTCCGGTTTCGGGTGAACACCTCGTTCTTTCGCAAGGACGGGTTCATCTTCGAGGGCGCCGACGGCAGCGACACGCACGCCCGCGTGATGGGCGGGGTCGCGATGAGCTTCTCCCCGCTCGAGTGGGGTGAGCTGTTCTTTTCGGTCAACAGCAGCGCCAACCGCAACGAGCGGCCGCAAGCCGATCGGCAGGACGCCGAGGCCATCTTCGCCCTGGGCGACCTCGACTTCGGCATCAAAGGCGCACACAGGTTCAAGAACAAGGGCAAGGGCATCGGGCTCGGTGGTCAGCTCGGCGTGGGGCTGCTTTCGGGGAGCGAACGGCTGCTCACCTCGAACGTGAACTTCTGGTTCGACGTGCTGTTCGCGGTCGACGTCCGGTACATGACGCCCAAGCACTTCCCCTTCCGCTTCACCACCAACCTGGGGTGGATGCTCGACAACTCCCTGCGCGTCGTCGACTACGCAGCCATCACCGACCCGACCAGCCGCGAGGTCAGCCGCTTCTCGTTGGGCGGCAACCACAACCGCGTCCGCATGCGGTACGCGATCGACTTCCCGGTCCGCCTCGGCAAGGAGCGCCAGTTCGGCCTGGATCCGCTCGTCGAATGGTCCTGGGAGATCTCCACCACCGAGGAGCCCGCGTTCGCCATCGCGGGCGCCGAGCCCAGCCCCCTTCCTCGCAGCAGCCAATGGCTGACGCTCGGCCTGCGCGCCAACGCCGTGGCGGGCCTGTTCCTCGACGCCGGCGTGGACATCGGGCTCGTGTCGCCCAACTTCGAGTACGGTCCACCGGTCCCGCCCTGGCAGGTGATGCTCGGCCTCGGCTGGTCGTTTGACCCCAACCCCGTGGTCAAGGAGGTGGAGGTCGCGTCGTCCAACCAGCCGCCGCCGGCACCGCACGAGGTCTTGGAGGGGCGCATCATCGGCCAGGTCGTCGATCCGCAGGGCAAGCCGGTCGCCGACGCCCGCATCCTGTTCCCCGGCCTCGCCGCGAGCGCGATCCTGACCGACGCCGGAGGCAGCTTCACCAGCTACCGCTTCCCGGCGGGGGAGATCCCGATCCAGGTGGTGGTGAACGACCAGGTCGTCAAAGAGACCACCGCGCAGGTCTCGGACAACCAAGACACCCAGATCACCATCTCCCTCGACGATACCCCCGCCGCGGCCACGGGTCGCGTTTCCGGAGCCTTCACCGACGAGGCGGGCAAGCCGATTGCGGTTCGCATGCACGTGGTCGGTCAGGGCGTCGACGAAGGGTTCGACGCCAACGCCGAGGGCCTCATCCTGCTCGAGCTGTACGCGGGCGACTACCGAGCGACCTTGTCGGCCCCGGGCTACGCCGACAAGTCGATCACGTTCACGGTCCCGGCCAACGGCGAGATCCGGATCAGCGAGAAGCTCGCGCTCGACAAGCCCCCCGACACGCCGCTGGTCAGCGGTACCAAGAACAGCATCCGGGTGCGACGCAAGATCCGTTACGACGGCAACGAGGTCGCTGCGTCCAGCCACGAGGTGCTGGACCAGGTCGCCGCGTTCCTCATCCACCACCCCGAGTACCAGCTCGTCGAGATCGCGGTGCACACCGACGATCGAGGGGCCGCCCAGAAGCGGTCGGACGCCCGTGCCGCGTCGGTCCGCGACTACCTGATCGGCAAGGGGGTCTCGCCCGACCGGCTGGAGGCCAAGGGCTACGGAGCCAGCCGCCCCGTCGCCGTGAACCTGACCTCCCAGGGTCGGGCCAAGAACAACCGCACCGTGTTCACGGTGAAGAAGTCGAACTGACCGCCCGCCGGCACCGCGTCGCGACGCTGGCGGAGAAGTCTCGCGACGCGGCGAGACCGTCCCCCGTCGTCGCCCTGCAGATGGTAGCGCAGGCCGGCCTCGTCGGCGGGGTGGAGCCTCAGCCTCCGCCGTAGGCGTCCGCGATCTCGGCGATCGTCGCCGTCAACCCGGGCGGAACCGGCACCCCGTCGCGCGCCATCGCCCGGAGCCTGCGTTCGTAGTCCTTGATGCCCGAGCCGGGCACACGCGGGATCCGATCGAGCGCCGAACGAACGCTGTCGAGCACCGTGTCGCTCATGATCCAACCCTGGTCGGCGTACAGCTTGAACAGCTTGTCGATCCACACCGCCCCCGCCGATCGCTCGGCGAGCTGCAGCAGGCAGCGTGTGCACGATTCCGCGGCCGGATGGTCGGGCGCGATCTTGGTCGCCCCGATCTGGTTGACCAGCGCGACCGCGTAGCGCTCCGCGTCCTTGAGCTTGCCGACCTTCAGGCTCTTCTCGACGAGCTGACCGATGAGCGACGGGAAGCGGGTGTCCTCGCCGGGGGCGAGGGTACGGCGAAGGCTGTCGTCCTCCTCGGGTCCCGAGCCCTCCGAGCCGAGCACGGCCAACAGCTCGCGACCGATGCGGATGCGGTCGCCGTCCTTGATGAAGCGTCGCCCCTCGATCCGCTCGCCGTTGACGTAGGTCCCGTTGCGGCTCCCGAGGTCCTCGATCTCGGCCCGCCCGTCCTTGACGTGGAAGCGCGCGTGATAACGCGACGCCAGCTCGTCGTCGAGCGTGAGCCAACAGTCCGACATTCGCCCGACGTCGTGCTCCCCCTCGGGGAGCGCCATGGTCTTGCTGCCGAGCTTGATCTTGAAGTTCGGCACCCGTATCCACCATACCGCATCCGCGTCGGGCGAGCAGCCGACGGGACGAAGCGCGGCCTTCGAGGCGAGCCCCGGCTGCCCCCTGCCCGCCGCTGGTTCGCACCCCTCGCCGGGCGCTTCGGCGGCCGGATGCCGGCCGCCCGTGGGCGAAACCTCCGTGCCCAGGCGCATGCGCTGTCGCCTCCGCGGCCGGGGAATGGGCCGAGACGGCGTTTTCGCCGGCACGACACGCGGCCGGGGGGCCTCACCCCCTGGCGCGCCCATGGCGGTCCGGCACCCGGCCCGGGCGATCTCAACGAACCCGGAAGTCCTGATCCGCGAGCTGGTCGCTCGCGATGATCGCGGCCGCGTCGATGCGCATGACCTGCCCCCGGACCCCCGCGATGCCTCCGCGCCCGCCGGCGTCCACGATGTACGCGAAGCCGGCCTCGGGGGCGCGCACGATCCGGACCGGATAGGTCAGTGGCGTGCCCTGCACGAACTCCTCCTCGTTGAACGAGGGGTAGCCCCCGACGGCGGTGAACGTCTCGCTGTAATTCCGCGGAATCCGGGCACGCCTGAACGCCGCCAGCTCGGGCGGATACGTGAGCCTCGGATCGAACTCGGGGCCGCGCGCGAGGTCGCGAACGCTCGTGAGGTCGAGGATGATCGACATGAACGGGTTCGAGAAGCGAACCGCGGACACCGGCGTCTGCAGGTACTCGAATTGATGGAACAGGCTGCTCGGATTCTCGCTGCGCAGGGCGGTGATCCGGCAGGGATTGGGATCGGTCGGGGCGGCCTCGGCCGCGTTGGGGCACTCGGGGATGCCGAACCACGGATCGTTGAAGGTCTCCTCCTCGTCCGCCCCCAGCCACAACCGACTGGTCAGCAGATTCGAAACGGTCGGATCCTCGAGGCACTCACCCGTCTCGGGATCGGCGTACACCCGGTCGGCCAAGACCGCGAAGCTGCCGAAGCTCCCCTGCACCAAAAACGAGTTGCGCAACCGCACCGAATACGGGACGAACTCCGGGAAGCACTCCGGCCCCGGGAGCTGGGCCAGCGTACAGTCGGGCTCGCCCGAGCGACACGGTCGCCGGCATTGGTTGTCGATGCACAGCGCCTCGGCCCCGAAGTGCCCACAGTCAGCGTCGTCCGAGCACTCGGCGCACTCGGGGAACCCGCCCGGACACGCCCCCCGGCACACGCCACGCACACACACCGAGTCGGTGCCCGGGCAGTCGGCATCGTCGTCGCACGTCGCCTCGATGCGGCACACGCCCTGACCGCACTTGAACCCGCTCCCCAGGACGTCGCAGTCGGCGTCACTCTCGCAGGAGACCGCCTCGGCGCCGGCGACCGGGTAGGGAAGCTCGCAGGTGTAGCGATTCTCGTACTCGACGACGTCCGCGTAGCCGTCCGGGGTCGCCTCCAGGCCGCGGAAGCGCAGGTGAGCACTGGGAGGGATGTCCATCTCCTGCAGCCACAGCTCGTTTTGGAACGCGCGGGTCACCAGGTACTCGCGGCGCGGCGTTCCACAGGCGTTGTTGATGAACGGTGCGCAGATCTGGCGCATGCGCGTGAAGTCGTCCTCGTACGCCCGCTGCGAGATGCAGATCCCCGACGCCGTGCCGGGCGCCGTCGGCTCGCGCAAGCATCGCTGCCCGGTCCCACACTGGTCGTCGTTCGTGCAACCCGAGATCACCAGCTTGTCGCCCGCGAGCACCCCGTAGTCGCAAAACGACGCGCTCTCGTCGACGAGCCTGGCGTCGTCGGACGCCTCGCCTCCGGCGGGCTCCGGGATGCACGTCCCCCCTTGCCAGCCCGGCGAATCGCACTCGATTCGCCCTCCCAGATCAGCGACCAGTCTTGCGCGATCCACTGCCGCCAGTCGCGAACGGCGACTCGGGCGACGTCCTTGGAGTACAGGCGCCCGGCATCGGGATTGAGCGACCCGAGCTGGTCGACGTTGTCGGGCGTGTCGAAATCCCCCGAATCCGTGGGGACCCCCAGGCGCTCGGCGATGAGCGTGCGCTGGAGCGAGACGCTACCCCCCTCGACGTTCCCGGCGTAGGCCAGATCGATGCGACGCAGCGCCGGTGCCAGCGACTGGCTGCTCCCGGCGGGCCCCGGCTGGGCACGCCGAGGCTCCTCGTCGTTCACACGCGGGAGGGCCGACGGATCTCCCGAGTGGGGGTCGACCTGCGGCCACATGTAGTGGGGCCGAACCTCCACGTTCATCACCCCCACGGGATCGAGGGACTCCACGCGGGACCCAGCGTCCAGGTATTGACCGAACGTGGCGTAGACGATGCGACCGTGGCTGGTCACCCCCACGCCGACCACCCCCGGGCGATCGAAGGGCGCCCGGGTGCCGCCGAGCTCCTGCTCGGGCGGCGGATCGACGCGGAAGAAGACCCAGTCGTTGATGATGCCCAAAGAGGGGCGGATCCCCGGCCCTGCGGCGAACGGACGCCGATCGGGGGCGTTGCCGAACGGATTCGGATCGATGGGGTGGCACGCGGTCGCCGGCGCCTCATTCGGATCGATCTGCGTGTCGCACTCGACGCCCAGCCGCGACGGGTCGAAGTCACGATCGACCACGTGCGTCGACCCGTCCCCGGCGACCACGTACAGGAACTGGTGAAAGCCTCCGTCGATGGTCATCGCGGGGGTCGCCCGGATCCCGTGGATCCCCTGCGCATTCTCGAGGGTGAGCTGCAGCGACTCTTCGGCGGGGACCCAAACCCCCGTCTCGTCGCGCGCCGGATCGGGGTCCGGCTCGTAGCCGAGCTCCACCAGCACGTCCGAGCCGGTCCCGCCCACGAACAGGGCGGTGTACGAGACCTCGGCATCGGGGGTCCCCGCAGCCGCGTCTTCTTCGGGGATCCGCTCGACGAGCTCGAGCGTCATGGGGAAGAAGCCCGGGCCGCTCGGATCGAACGGGAGCTCGCGCTCGGGGTAGCCGTCGAACTGTGCGGGGCAATCGACCGGGCACACCGGATCGGTCCCGCTGTCCACCACCAGGACGCTCCCGTCGTCCTGCACGAGAAACTGCCGACTCTGCAGGATGCGCTGACTGGTGAGGCTCACCTCGGCGACCAGATGACACGACGGAAACGTCACGTACACACTGGCGGGCACGTCGTCGCTACAGAGGCTGAACTCGCCGAGCATCGCGCCGTCGTCGCCGCCCGTGCTCTCGTCGCCGCCGTCCCCCGAATCGGTGCCGGGCGGCAAGCCACCGAACACGCCGTCGCCCTCGTCGCCGAGCATCAAATTCTCGGTCATGACCGGCTCGGCCTGGCTCAAGCGCGCCGGCACGGCCAGGATGTCCCCCGGCCGAGCGCCCAGCGGCTCGCCGTTGCTCAGACGCGGGACGATGGTTGCCACCAGGCTGCTCGGCGGGTCTTCGGGCGCCCGCTCCACCGCATACGCAGCGAGCTGGCGCCCGTCGATGACGCTCAGATCGCAGCTCCCCGCGTTCGCGGTCACCACCTTGCAGGCGAGATCGGTGGCCGTGATGTGCGAGGGGAGCTGCCCCACCGGAACGAAGTTGTAACCCGGGGCCTCCTTGTCGAGGTCGACCAGGCCGTTGACGTCGCACCGACGGAACATCGCCACCTCGTTGCGCTCCGAATTGGCGACGAAGCCGACGAGCTGGGGCACGTTCACCGCACCGCAATCGCGTTGGGGCGTCGCGCTCGCGCACAGGTTCAGCGACAGAGTCTCGACCCGCCCGTCCTCGCGGACGCGCACACATCCGAGCACGACGTCCAGGGGCCGATCGAGAACGCGGTTCGGGACGACCACGCGGTCGTCGTCGCGGCACGCCGTCAGGGCGACCAGGACACCGATCAGCACCGCGATCTCGCGTAGGAGGCCGACTTTGGGGCGGGTGGTCGTCATTGCATGAACGGCTCCTGAATCCCGATGCGAGCGATCTCCTCGAATCGGGTGTCGCGGTGCTCGCCGAGGTCGATCACGCTGATGGACGCCTCCAGGGTGTTGGCAGCGTAGAGCACCTGCCGGACCGGATCGACCACCAGATCGTGGGGGCCCGTACCGGCGACGATGGTGTCCACGAGACGGAAGCTGGCGAGATCGATCACGTAGATGTACGCCGACCGGAAGCAGGTCACGAACGCCATCCCGTTCCAGATCTTCATCCGGTTGGGTTCCTCGCACACCTCGATGGGCGGCGACGACGCCGAATCCAGCGGCTCGTTGTCGAAGTCCAACGAGGTGTTGAGGCGGACCAGCGCCCCGGGGTTGGTCTGCAGCACGAACAAGGCATCGCCGCGCAGGTCACCGAAGGCGATGTCCCCCAGCACGGGGGGGTCGAGGATGCCGCCCGCGGGCGGATCCAACCCGACCACCACGAAGGCCTGAGAGGGCAGCACCCGCGGCTCGCAGACCAGTGCGCAGGGCTCTCCAATCTCGTCGGGCGCCGCACAGTACGGCCCCAGGAAGTTCCCCTGGCTGTCGTGGCATCCGTCCCGCTCGCCCGACGCCGGTGTCTCCTCGATGTCGATCCCGGCGGCGGTGAAGGAGACGAGGCGACTGACGTAGCGGAAGCCCGCATAGATGAGCGGGCGCTCGCAGCGGTTGGTCAGGCTCGGGACGTTGTCGTCTTCGACCGAGCAGGGGCGCTCGGCCAGGCCGAACCCGCCACCGGAGGGGATCCCCGAGAAGAAGAACAGCGGTTGGCTGTCGACGATGGCCGGTCGCCCGTCGCCGCCCCGCAGCCCATCGAGGTCGATCAGCGTGAAGGCGGCCCCCGCCGAGTGGGCGACGTAGGCGTACCGGTAGTGCTCGGTCTCCGAGACCATGATGTTGTAAGGCTCGCGGGCAAGCTGGTCGAGCGTCTCGTCGTTGCGCAGGTGAGTCAGACGATGGTCGTCGGCACAGCGCAGCGGGTTGTCCTTCCCGGAGCCGGGGCCCTGCCCACAGTCGAGCATCGGCGGGTCGGGCCAGGTGCCGCGCACGTCCATGTACGTGATGCTCGGATCCCCGCGAACCGGAACGAAGATGCGAGGCATGGTCTCCTGACCGGGTCCGGGCAGGTTCGACGCCGCCATCACCGTGGAGAAGTCTCCGATCCGTACCCCGGCCTCCTTCACCACGAAGGGGCCCTCGTCGCACTCCACCACCTGAGGCAGCAGCGCCAGCCGACGGCACGGGTGCTCGTCGTCGACGTCGAACCCCGGGTCGAGGATGCAACGCCCTCCGGGCTCGCAGTAGGGGTACGCGTGCAGGTCCTCGTCGGCCCAGGCGGCAAAGAACGCCTCGAGGTCGATGACCAGCACGCTCCCGGCGTTGAACCTCAGATCGTTGTTGCCGTTGGCCACCATCAAGTAGCGCGCGGCCTCGCCCTCGGGGGTGCGGGGGTCCAACAACAACCCGGTGGGAAACACCATCTGATCCACCGGCGGAGGGACGCCGATGTTGGGGTCCTCGCAGCCCGAGACGACGGCGGCCGCCACGAGGAGGCCGGGCGCGATCGCGTCCCGCATCCGGCGTCGCCGGGTGTGGCTACGGGGCTGCACGGCCGGGAAAGCTACCACAGGGTGCGAAAGGCTCAGCTCAATCCATCCCTCGACCCTTGGCCCAGCTTGGCGAAGAACTCCAGCGAGCGCAGAGGCCGGCGCAGATGGGGCCGGATCAGAGCCTGCCCCAGGTCCCGCACGGCTCGGCGGACGGGCGCGGGCGCTGCGGCCAGCGCAGCGGGAGCGTCCGCGTCGTCGTCGACCAGTCGCGACGCGAGATCGATCACCTCGGCGGGCATCCTCGCGGCTCCCGTGGCGTGCTCGGGACACAGAACGCCACCCCGGTCGGGGTCGAACGGAGCGTCGGGGACCTGCGCGGGGTCCACCGCCGTCGGCTCGCCGCACACGCAGCACGCCGTCAGCGTGGGCAGAAGCCCGAGCGCTTGCAGGAGGCGAAACTCGTAGCGGCGCAGGGTCGCGGGCCCCGGTGGTGCATCGAGGACCTCTCCGAGCGCGCGGGTGAGGGCCACGAAGACCCGAGGGTCGGGCTCGGGCTCGGGCAGCATCGCGTCGGTGATCTCGCACAGGTACGCCGCGTACCCGAGCCGCGTCAGATCCCGGCCCAGCACGCTCGGATCCCGCAGCAGGCGAAACCCCTCCAGCCGCCACAGTCCCCCTCGGCCCCGGCCCAGCGTCGCCTCCCCGATCGATCCACCCGGCAGTCCCCCGGCGAAGCGTCTCCGGCTCCGTCGAGCGTTGCGCGCCGCCGCCCGCACCTTTCCCAGGCCCGGGGTCAACAGCGCCACCAGGAGATCCGCCTCGCCGAGCGGACGCGTCGACAGGACGACCGCCGGCGAGCTGTGTGCCGAAGCGCTCACGAAGCCCGTCCGCTCAGATGCTCACACCCAAGAACATCGTGGCCAGCCAAAAGTAGAACAACAGCCCCATCACGTCGACCGACGTCGTGACGAACGGACCCGTGGCGATGGCCGGATCGATCCCGAAGCGGTCGAGGATCAGCGGCGTACACGTGCCGACCGCCGCCGCGATGGTCATCGATCCCGCCGTTCCCGTGGCGACCACCAGCGCCAGGAGGAGCGGATTGGCCATGTCCTGGCCGACCCAAACCGAGACGCACGCGATCAAGAACCCGTAGATCAGCCCCAGGCTTGCGCCGAGCCCCACTTCCCGGGTCACCAGGCGTCGAACCCTCGAGGTCTCGACGAACCCGACCGCCAACCCGCGCACCACGATGGTGGAGCTCTGCATGCCGACGTTGCCGCCCATTCCCGCCACCACCGGCATGAAGAACGCCAGCGCCGGTACCGTGGCCAGCGCCTCGTCGAAGCCCGACAGGCTGATGGCGGCCACGGTTCCCCCGAACGCCGCGGCCATCAGCCAGCGCCACCGCACACGCAGGCTGCTCAGGAACGAGCGCGCCTCGGCCAGCTCCTCGCCGGCGCCCGCCATCTTGAGAATGTCCTCGGTGGCCTCCTCGCGGATGACGTCGACGACGTCGTCGATCTCCACCACGCCGAGCAGGTGGTTGTGCTCGTCGACCACGGGCACCGCGACCAGGTCGTATCGGCTGACGATCTCCGCGACCTCCTCCTGGTCGGTGTCGGTGTGGACCGCCACGACCTCGGTCTCCATGATGTCGCGGATCTTCTGGTTCGGACGGCTCACCACCAACGACCGCAGCGAGCAGACCCCGACCAGCTTGCCGTCCTCCTCCACCGCATACACGTAGAACGCCGACTCGGGCACCTCCTCGGCCGACTGAATCGCGGCCAGCGCGTCCGCGACCGTGGCCTGCGGCGAGACGGAGAAAAACTGCGGCGACATGATGCCGCCGGCGGTGTGCTCGTCGTAGGCGAGGAGCTCCTCGAGCTCCTCGGCGTCCACCTTGTCGAGCCGGGCGAGGATCTGCCCCAGCTTTTGGTCGTCGATGCGCCCGAGGATGTCGACCGCGTCGTCGGCCTCGATCTCGTCGAGCAAGGTGGCCGCTTCCTCGGGGGCGAGCTGCGCGACGACCTCCGCCGCGGCCTCGTAACGCATGGCCGCGAGCACTTCCGGACGGCGTTCCGGGGGGAGCTGGCGCAGGACCTGGAGCTGGTCCTCGGGATCGAGGTTGTCGACCTGGCTGGCGATCTGGACGTTGTCCAGCCGAGTCAGCATCCGGCGGAGCCGACGCATGTCCCCCGCCCGCACCAGGGTGTGGATGACGTCGATCTTCCGGGTCCGCGTCCGGGTGAGCATGAGCAGCCTCTGCGGCGGCATGATACGCCCCCGACCCGGGGTACGCCCCCGGTTCGTCCGGCGGCTCGGCTCGTTTTTTCGAGGGCCCGTGCCGCCTCAGGTGGGTCCAGCGCCCGCCGATCCACCCATGAGGTTGAAGGCCGCGAGGACCACCATCGCCACGAAGACGGCCACCACGATCCACAGAAGCAGGGTCGGGCTCGGCAACCGTTCGAGGATCTGTCGGAGGACGGGGCCGTCGTCGGGCGGCCGCTGACGCATGCGCGGAGGCAACCGCTGGACCACCGGCACGGACTGCTCATGGGGGCCTGACGCCGGCCGCTCGCGACGCCGGGCCTGCAAGGCGGCGCGCTCCCGCTCGTAGAACAGCTCCATGACCTGCTCGGGGTTGACCCCCAGCGCTCGAGCGGCGCAGCGCAAGAAGCCCTTGACGAACACCGGGCCGGGGAGCTCGGCGTAGCGATCTTCTTCCAGAAGCTGCAAGCTGGCGCGCGGGATCTTGGTCGCGAGGGCGAGCTGCTCGATACTCATCCCGCGGCGCTGCCGTTGGTCGCGAATCCACTCTCCCGGAGAGGGGGGCGCTCCTCCGTTGGCCGGGGGGGGTTCGGGGGCGGCATCGGCGGGCGACGACCCGGCGGCGACCACCCGTAGGCGACCGGTCTCCGGCTGCATCGCCGGCAGTTTGTCGCGATCGCCACCCCGGCGGCAAGAGGGGGTCCGTGCGAGGGTCTCCGGTGAACCGTCGTCTTCCCCGAAACGCCCATCGGCCCCCTATGTCCCTTCCGGACCTCGGCTCGCCCTGCGGGGCGTACCTGCGGCGCGTTCGTTGCGCGCACGTGTTCGCCTCCTCGATCCGGGACGCGCCCCAGGCTTCGAGCAGGACCTCCCGGGCAGGCGGGCCCGCGAGGACGAATCGGTTACGGCGCGCCCCGGGCCAGCCTGCTCGAGCTTCCGCCGCCCGGACCGAGGAGCGCGCGACAATCGTCGGCCAGGCAGCTCCGCGGCGCCAGCTCGACGCAACGCCGCAAGAGATCCTTGGCCTCGGCATCGCGACCCAGACGCATCGATGCCGCGCCGGCGATCCGATACGCGTCCTGAATCGGGCACCGCGGATTGTCGACCACCCGTCCTGCGTGCTCGAGCGCCTGCTCGGCCAACCCCGCGTCGAGGTACACCTGCGCGAGCCGGTAGTGACCCACGCAATAGTCGGGGTTGATCAGCACCGCTTGGCGCAGCTCGGCCGTCGCCGACACCGTGTCGCCCGTGGCGTGGTGGGCCCACCCGAGATTCGACAGCGCGGAGTACCGGTCGGTGTAGAACCGCTGGTTGAGGGCCTCGCGAGCCTCGTCGACCGCCTGCTGGTGCTCGTGGAAGAACAGCGAGACCACCGCCATGGAGTTGAAGGCGCGCCCGCGACCCGCCGCGCCCTCGTTGTAGGTCTCGGCGGCGCGACGAAACGCCTTGCGGGCTTCCATGTGCAGGCTCTCGGCGCGCGCACGCTGATGTTGCGCCGCCTGGTCGGTCAAGCACTGCTCGTACTCGATGGCGTCCATGATCGTCTTGCCCTCGTTGAGCAAAAGGACGCCCTTGAGGTAGTGCGAGTCCGCGTGTTGCGGATCGACCGCCAAGGCGCGCTCGAGCTGCATCTTGGCGTCCTCGAACATTCCGTTGTGGAACGAGCCGACCGCCACGTCGTAGTGCTTGTCGGCCGGGCTCTCGCCGGACTCGGCCCCGGTCTTCGCCGCACGGCGCGATGCGCAACCCGTTGCGCCGAACGCGGTGACGGCGCTCGCCACGAGCACCCAACGAAGCGTCGGGCCGCACAGCACGGCCCGAGATCGCGCGGAGGGGATCATCGCCGCGACGTTAGCGGCGAGTGGTCGACCGGCCCAAATAACTGGCGAGGGCGCCCCCGAGGGATCGCCCTCCCCCGTCGCCACTCCAGGTCGGTTCCTGCGGCCGACGAGCGGGCCGGCGCGAAGGCGAGCGCGGAGGATCCGACGTCGTGACAGGCCCCGGGCGCCGTCGTGCGGTCGGCAGGGCGTGCAGCGCCCGACGGCGACCGCTCGGCATCCGTCGCGTCGTTTTGCGCCTCGACCCCGCTGTGGCTCGGAGCCGTGACGCTGGTATGCTGAAAACGTGCCGGAAGTGTCGCTCGTGGCACTGCTCGACGCGCGCCCGAACGGCCCGTTCTGGGGTCGGGCGTGGGTCGAAGACGTCCTGGGTCACCACCTCCCCGGGCACGCCCGCGACCTGGGTCCCGAGCTCCGCTTGTGTGGCTGGAGCGTGGGGACCGTGCTCGGCAACGAGACACTCGTGCAATCGCGCCCCATGGTGCGCAACCTCGAGGTCGATCCCGTCGACGAGCTCTTGCGCCGCTCCGCGTCCTGCACGGTCGCGACGTTCGCCGCCGCGAAGGCAGACGAGAAGGTCGCGGCGAGCGATTCGGTGAAAGTGGCCCGATTCCAGCGCTGGATCGGTGTACGCCATGGTCCGTCGTTGTCGCCCGCGCTTCGGGCCTCCCTCCACGAGGAGCTCCCCGCCTTCTTGGCCCGAGACGCCGCGCAGCGAACCGACGCCGAGCTGGTGTTCCTTCGCCTGCTGGCGTTCATCCACGAGGCGGGTGCGCTGGGCCAGACCTTCACCGCGCCCGACCACCTCCGGGCCGCCTTGAGTCGCCTGGCCGCGCGGCTGCCCGACGGCGATCTCAGCATGTTCGTCAGCGACGGGCGAACGCTGGGCATCGTGCATCGAGGCGGGACGCTCCTCGTGTTCGAACCGCCCGCCGACGTCCGACCACGCCGCCGATGGTCGTTCTCGGGCGAAGAGCTCGGTGCGCCTGCGGCGATCTACCTGTGGCTCTCGGGTCCACCACCGGACGCCGCCATGTCCCGGGCCGAACGCATCGCCCACGGCGTCCTGTCCGCCCAGGCCGTGCGCCCCAACCTGCTCGTCCGCGACTGAGCGGCCAGGCGCAGATGCTCGGGGATCGCCTTTCCCCCTCGCGTCGCCCCCAGCCTGCCGCAATGGGCTACCGAAGACCAAACGCCCCTGTTACGGTAGCCGGCGGATGCGCATCAACGTGCTGCACCACGCCGCGTGCTTCGATGGCGCCGCCAGCTCGGCCATTTTCACGGCGTTCTATCGAAGCTGTGTGAGTGATGCTGCCCGTTTCTCCTACCATCCCAAACAACACCGGCCGGGCGACCCCTACGTCGCCGGGGACTTCGACGCCGACGAGGTCGCGGTGCTCGACTTCCGCTACACCAAGGCCAACGCGCTGGTGTGGTTCTTCGATCATCACCGGTCCGCATTCCAGCTCGACGGCGAGCGCGACCACTTCCTCGGCGATCGCAGCGGTCGCAAGTTTCACGATCCCACGGCGCCGAGCTGCACCGGGTTCATCGCCAAGGTCACCAAGGAGCGGTTCGGCTTCGATCCCAGCCCTCACGCCGAGCTCTTGCGCTGGGCCGAGATCGTCGACTCCGCCGCCTTCCCGACCCCCGCGATGCCCGTCACGCTCCGTGAGCCCGCGCTTCGCTTGATGACGTTCGTCGAGCACAACCGCGACCGCGACCAAGCCGAGCAGTTCATTCGCGACCTGCTCGACACGCCGATCGCCCAGCTCGCCGAGGCCGACTACGTCCGGCGCACCCTGGATCCGGCGCTCGCTCGCCACCGCGAAGACATCGAGCTGCTGCGGCGACGCTGCAAGGTGGACGGCACCGTCGGACACTACGATTTGCTCGACCAACCCCCGCGGGCCTACAACAAGTTCATCCCGTACTACCTACACCCCGGCATCCGCTATCTGGTCGGCGTCAGCATCGGACCAGACGGACGGATCAAGCTGTCGGTCGGGTACAACCCCTGGCTTCCCGCCCGCGCGCGGGAGTTCGATCTCTCCTCGCTGTGCGAGCGTTTCGGCGGCGGCGGGCACCCCTACGTGGGCGGTGTCAGCTTCTCGAGCGACGCGTACGAAGCCGCCCTGGAGGCCAAGGCCTACATGGTTGCCGTGCTCCGCGGGGATCGAGCTCCATGAGCACGTCCGATCGCCGACACGCCGAGCACGCCCTGGTGACCCTTCGTTCGCGGGTCGACGACCACTTCTCGCGCGCTCGTGCGCGACACGCCGCATCGATGCGCTGCCGCACCGGTTGCGAAGCGTGCTGCCACGTCAGGCTGACGGTGTTCACCATCGAGGCCGAGCGCATTGCCGAGGCCCTGCGTGCGCTCGAGGAGCGCGACCCGGACCTCCGCGCCCGCATTCGTCGGCAGGCCGACGACCCCACCCACGCCGACCGCTGCCCGCTGCTCGTCGACGGGCGCTGCGCCACCTACTCCGAACGGCCGCTCATCTGTCGCTCCCACGGTCTGCCGGTGGTCGCCGACGACGACGGCGAGCGCGTGACGAGCTGCTGCCCCCTCAACTTCGGCGACCGACCTTTCCCCCCCGACGCGACGCTGAACCTCGACGCCGTCAATCGCCCGCTCGCGGTCATGGCAACGGTCTGGGACGGCCGCGGGGACCGGGTCTGCCTCGCCGATCTCGCCCGCGGCGAGGCGAGCTAGCCCCCCTTTTCGAGCCGCTCGGCCAGCTCGCTCAAGTCCATGCGGAACCCGAGGGTGCGCTCGCTGGGGCGCTTGCCCTTGTCGCGCTCCTTGTCGCGCGGCCGCCCCTTGGCGTCCTTGCCCGGCCGCTTCTTGCGTCCGGGCTTGCCCTCGGCACGCGGCTTGGGCGGCCGCTCCGGCCGGGGCTGCAGCGCCTTGAGGCTCAACGAGAACCGCTTGCGCTCGGGGGCGATTTCGATGACGCGCCCGCGGACCTTCTGTCCCACGTGCACCGCCTCGAGCGGGCTCTGCACGAACCCGTGGCTCAGCTCGCTGACGTGCACCAGCCCCTCTTGCGCGATCCCGACGTCGACGAAGGCACCGAACCCGGCCAGGTGGGTCACGATGCCCTCGAGCTCCATCCCCACTTCGAGGTCCTCGAACTTCTCGAGCCCGGGGTGGAAGTCGACCGTCGTGAACTCCGGCCTCGGATCGCGGCCGGGCGCCGCGAGCTCCGCGAGCATCAGCTCGAAGGTCTCCTTGCCCAGCGGCTCCCCGCTCACCCCCGGTTTGCCCAGGTACTTCTCGCGATCGATCTTCCCGATCAACTCCTCGTTGCCGATGAGGTCGGCCACGGTCACCCCGAGGTCACGCGCCATCTCGGTCACCTGGGCATAGCGCTCCGGATGAATCCGCGAGGCGTCGAGCGGATGCTCGCCGTCGACCACCCGAAGGAACCCCGCCCCCTGCTCGAACGACTTCCCGGGAAAGCCCGGAATGTCGAGCAGGCGAGCCCGCGCCCGAAACGGGCCGTTCTGCTCGCGGAACGACACCACGGCCTTCGACAGCGCCTGCGAGATCCCGGGGACGCGCGCGAGTTGGTCGCCAGTGGCGCGGTTGAGATCGACCGTCACCTCCGCGATGCACGAGGCCACCACCTGCTCCAGGGCAGTCCGAAGCTCCTCCTGGTCGACCTCGTGCTGATACTGGCCGAGCCCCAGCTTGCGCGGATCGATCTTGGACAGCTCGAACAGCGGGTCCTGGACCCGGCGGCCCATCGCGACCGCCCGCCGCAGCGGCACGTCGCCGTCCTTGAGCTCGCCTTTGGCCGCTCGGCTCGACGCGTACAGACCGGCCGCATCGCTGTCGATCGACGTGACGGCCACCGTTCCGAGCTCCTCGTTCTCGCGCACCAGCTCGCGGCATAGTCGCTCCACGTCGCGGCCCCCACCGCCGTTACCCACCACGATCGCACGCACGCCGTGCGCCTGACACAGCTCGGCGAGCCGCGCCTTGGCCTGCGGCGCTTGCAGCTTGGGCTGAAGGGGATAGACGGTGTCGTCGGCGATGCGAATTCCGTCGGCGTCGAGCACCACCATGCGGCAACCGTTCTGGAAGCCGGGGTCGATGGCCAGCACCGGGTGCCGGCCGAGTGGCGGCGCCATCAGCAACGGGCGAAGGACCTCGCAGTACTCCCGGATCGCCGCCCGGTCGGCCCGATCCTTGATCAAGCGCCGGACGCCGGCACGAACCGCCTTGCCGAGCCCGTGGTCCCACGCCTCGTCACCGGCCTGCAGCAGCTCTCGACCGCACGGCCGCTCGGGGTCGATGCCCAAGATCTCCGTGATCGTCGCGCGAACCCGCGCCGGACCCACGTCGAGGTCGACCTCGACGCAGCCCTCGCGTTCGGCCCGATGCAATGCGAGCACGGTCGGCGGGGCCACACTCCTGCAGGGCTCGCTCCACTCGAAGAACCGCGCATGCCTGCCGGCCTTGTCCTTCTTTTCGGGCACGACCCGGCTGCGCAGCTTGGCGTGCTCGAGCAGCAGCCGGCGCAACGCGGCGCGCAGCGGTGGAAAGTCGGCGATCTGCTCGGCCGCGATCGTCCGGGCCCCGGCGAGCGCCTCGGGCACGGTGGCATACCCCTCGCAGAGCGAGCCCTCGGCCAACGCCGCCGGACCGGCCGCAGCATCGCCTGGCTGTGGCCCCGCGAGCGGACCGGTGCTTCCGTCGCGCCACAGGGCGAGCGCGAGCACCTCCAGCCCGGCCGCTCTGGCCTTGGCCGCCGGGCCACGCTTGCGCTTGCGCAGGGCTGCGCGCACGTCGTCGAGGTCGAGCGGGTGCTCGGCCCGACGCAAGTGCTCGAGGAGCACCTCCCGGTCCCCTCCGCGCCGCGTGACGTCCTCGATCAGCTCCTGCCGCTGGAACTCGAAAGCGGCGCTCCGGGCCGCCTGCGCCTGGATGCGCTCGAGATCGGCCAGGCCAAGGCCGCGCGTACGCTCGCGACGATAACGAGCCACGAACGCCGGCTGGGCGCCCTCGGCCAACAGCCCGAGCGCCATCTCGACCGGCTCGCGTGGCAGACCGAGCGCCTTCGCGATCCGGGGCGCGAGAGCACTCGGCGCGAGCGCTGCGCTGACGGCTTGGGGGTCCATTGCGGGGGCACACAAGCTACGGAGCGGATCCCATCGGGTCAATAGCGGTACCCGAGCCGTTCCCCGCCCGCACCCCAGCCGGTTCCCTCTCGCCGATTGCCACCACCTCCAGCGCGCCGCGGTGCGAGCGTCCGGATGGGCTCGGACCAGCGTTCTGCGGCTGTTTCATCGATGTGCCGCCGCACGCGGCTCCACGATCCGGAGCTCGGGTGAGCGAGCGCCCCCCCGACAGCGGATCCTCGTGAGTCCAGGGGATGCCCGCGACGCGAGGCGCCGTCCTACCGCGTTTCGCCACGAAGGCGCCAGGCCGCTGCCATGGGCGGAAGAGGGACCAGGCCGACGTCCAGGTGATGACCCCGGCCGCACCGCCGGTTCGCTTCGCCACTGGGCGTTGCGCCCGAACGACCGCAGCGTCTCGACC
>CAZYSW010000036.1:19630-20252 GCA_964650105.1 uncultured Nannocystaceae bacterium | reverse complement strand
TGCGGGGCGGACGGGGCTCGAACCCGCGACCTCCGGCGTGACAGGCCGGCGTTATAACCAACTTAACTACCGCCCCTGGGTCGCTTCGGTGGGACGGGAGGATGGAGGGGTCGGAGGGCGGTGTCAAGCCCGAAGCGGCCGGGATTTCGGGGGGCGGCGCGAAGGAGCCGCGGAGTACGCGCCCCGGTGCGATCGCGGGTTCGCGCGAGGGGATGCGCTGCTGGCGGCCCGGACGGGGAGTGGATCCCGGACCGACGTGTTCGGTCGAACATCCGGGGCACCCGTCGTGCGGTGGACCGGAGCGGGTCGCGGGATTTCGCACCGAGGTCGGACAGACATGTCAGACCGCCGTGCGTCCGGAGGTGGGTCCGCGGGCGGCGGCGTTCGGGCCATGCGTGGCGCGGGTCTCGACTTGCGCCACACTAAGAGAAGAGTCGATGCCATCGCGTGCACGGATTCCGAGGATAGCCATGTTGATGGTGGCCTTGCTCGGTGCCGGGTGCCACGGGGACGGAACGGCGCACGCCCGAAAGGCCGAGGCGGACATCGTGGCGTCGCCGTCTCGACTGCTGGTGCGGCAGGAGTACGCCGGCACCGTCGCCGAGGATCGGTGGGGACTGGG
>CAZYSW010000036.1:0-19620 GCA_964650105.1 uncultured Nannocystaceae bacterium | reverse complement strand
CGCGTGGAGATTCGGGACCACGCGCCTCCGGGCGAGCCGGGGGGCGTCGTGGTGCAGGCACAGGTGGGTGGGAGCGTGTGGTCGTTGCCGGCCGTGCCGATGTCGTATGCGCAGAGCGATCGCGTCATCCTGCAGGTACGCGCACAAGACGTGTCTCCGCAGGCACCGCTGGTGGTCGATTTGGCGTTCGACGATCCGAAGCACCGCAATCGGTTTTGGCGGCGGGTGGAGATCGTCGAGCCGGGGTGGCAGATGCTCAGCTTCCCGTTGTCGCACTTTCGGTACGACCGCGGGAACACGCCGCGCTGGGAAGACGTGACGGCGTGGGGGCTGGTGTTCCAGACCGACGGGCAGCTCGAGATCCACAGCATCGAGCTGTGGCAGGACGGGCGGAATCCGTCGCCGTACATCGAGGTGGACGACCTGCGGATGTTCTTCGACGACGACGGCGCCGTTCGAGAGGCGCGGCGCGGCCCGTTCGTGGTGCTCACCGACGCGCCGGCGCTTCGGATGGGGCCGGTGCTCGATGCGTTGGAGGCGATGTATCAGCGCACGCGCGAGCGGTTTCCGAATCTCGTGGCGCCGCCCGATCCGATTCCCCTGCTCATCTTCGCGGACGAGGCCGAGTACCGTCGGTTCTGGACGAGCTTCTCGACGCAGGTCGGGGGGCATGCCCGGCCGCTCACCGAGGACCACGGGTTCACGTGGATGGGGATCGCGACGACCTGGTACAGCGGACAATACGGTCCAGTCCGGCCGGTATACGTACACGAGGCGTCGCACGCGTTGTTGGAGCGAGCGCTGGGGCTGGCGGCGCAGCGAAGCTGGTTGTTCGAGGGGCTCGGCAACCTCGATCAGCTCGCGATCTCGAACCAGGATCTGCGCGACGTGTATCGGGAGGCGCTGGCGCGGTCGGACGTGAAGATGACGGTCGGCGATCTCGTTTCGGGGGATCCGATTCCGACGTCGCGCTACTGGCAGGCGACGATGTTCATGGAGTGGATCGTCTCCGATCCTCAGCGAACGGCTGCGCTGGCCTCCGCGATGGAGGCGATGCGCGAGCGTGGGTCGACGGATCTGCGGCCGCTGCTCGAGGAGCACTTCGGGCTGGACATGGCCCGGCTGTCCGCGTCGTTCTGGTCGTGGGCGTGGCGGACGTACGCCGGGGGCCCCGGGACGTAGCGCTTCGGCGGCGCGGGGCGTCGAGCTCGCGGTGGACGGTCGGGCGTGCCGGGGGGCGCGGTCGCGCGGATCAGGAGCGGCCGAGGGCGAGCCCGGGGCCGAGCCGAGGGGCGTGGCGTGCGAGAGAGCCGGCCGCGTGCGCGGTCGCGACGAGAGGACCGGTGACGAGATCGCGGATGGTGTGCCAGTGGAGCAAGGCGGCGATGGAGACGGCGAGGTGGAAGACCTCGTGGGGGCCGACGAGATCGGGAACGACGATGGGCGTGCCGGCGAAATCGAGGAGGGCGCCCACGGTGTAGAGGGTGCCGCCGCCGAGGAGCAGGCCGACGGTGGACAGGCGATGGGTGAGCGCGATCGGGGCCAGGCCCACCACCGCGACCCAGCCGAACGACAGGTAGAACGCGAGCCAGACCCAACCGGGGAGCGCGTCGACCCACAGCGCTTCGAGGACGATTCCGGTGGCGGCGATCGCCCAGATGAAGCGCACGCTCCGGCTTCGCAGGCCACCGGGAACGGCCAGACCGTGGATCGCGGTCAGCGTCGCGGCGATGAGGGTCGAGATGGCGGCGTGATCGACCCGCCGCGCGACCTCGCGGGCCACGGTGCCGCGTTCGAGTGCGTGGAAGGTACCGCTGGCGACGAACAAGAAGGCGAGGGCGACGACGAAAACCGTCGCTGCGATCCTTCGCGTCGGGCAGCCTCCACAAGCACGGAGCAAAGGAGGCGCCGCCAGGATTGCAGCGACGGCGGAGAGGTAGTGCAGAAGTGAGCTGACCGGTTCGGCGAGACCGAGGTTCGTGACGAGGTGAGCGAGGTCGTTCAAGCCCGATTGCGTCCCGGTCGGTTCACGACGGCAACCTAGTCCCTCCTCGAGACACTTCACGGCCGTGGATCGCGATCGCGTCGACCCGGACCGACCTCGCGGGCCGGAACGAACCGCCAGGCGACCGAGGCCCACACCGAGCGCGACGCGAACGCGGCAGCGACCGGGTGGCCGGCTGCCCTGCGAACGTCGATCGGACCCGCCGCAGCGAGATCGCGGTGCGGTTCGGCTCAGCCTGGCTTCGAGGCAGGATCGGCTCGTTGCGGTGACGCGGCGGCCGGGCGCATGCGAAAGGCGCGGTAGAGCAGGGCGAGCGACGCCCAGGCCAAGAGCACGGCGACGGGATAGGCGAGCACGCCCGGATAGACGGCGAAGAGGACCGCGCAGGCGATGCCGACGATGCCCCCGCCGGCGACGATGCGGATCTCGCCGGGTTCGAGAACTCGACGCGCGCTGACGGACGCGCCGATGGTGTTGCCGAGGCGGGCGGCCACGGCTGCCGTCTGGCCCGAGCCCTCGGGCATGCGGCGGGCGCGTCGGCGTCGAGCGGGGGTCTCCCCCGACGACACCAGGCGCTTTCCGGCGAGCACGATCTCCGTGGCACGCGTGAGATCCTCGAGGAACATGTCCTCGAGCAACGAGCCGAACGCGGCGTCCTGAATGATCGCGTCCAGCTCGTAGTTGCCCAACCAGCTCACGAGGTTGGCGTTGGACGAGCCGACGCGGGCCCACGTACCGTCGGCGACCGCCGACTTGGCGTGCAGCATGGGCCCGTTCCATTCGAAGATCCGCACGCCAGCTTCGAGGAGCGGGCGGTAGGTCGCCCGTGTGATCGGCTTGAACACGGGGATGTCGGTCGCGCTCGGGACGAGCAGGCGGACATCGACGCCTTCGCGTGCCGCGGCGGCGAGTGCCTGAACGTGAGCGGCGGTGCCGCCGTAGTAAGCGTCGGTGAGCCACAAGCGTCGGCGCGCGAGGGCGGTGACGAGCTGATCGACGCGGAGCAAGCTCGCGGTCGCAGGTTCGACGGCCATGATGCGCACGCTGGCGGTCCCCACCTCCTCGGACGTCACGCGTGGCGACTCGGGCAGCGGCTCACCGATGAGCGCCCACATGCGGTGGAACGCGCGCTCGACCTCCGTGACCGCGGGCCCGCGCATCTCGATGCCGGTGTCACGCCAGGGCTCCAAGCCGCGGGCGGGATCCGCCGCCCAGGCCTTGCCCACGCACAGCCCTCCGAGGAACGCGACCTCACCGTCGACGACGATGACCTTGCGGTGGTCTCGGGAGAGCCAACCGAAGGGAGACTCGACGCGAGGCGGGTTGTGCCGGCGGACCTCCACGCCCTCGCGGCGCAGGCGATCCCAGAAGCGACGGGACGCCTTTCCGAAGCACCCCAGCCAATCGTAGATGACCCGCACGCGGACGCCTTCGCGCGCCTTGTCGATCAGGGCATCGGCAAAGGTACGCCCGACGCTGTCGTCGTAAACGATGTAGTTCTCGAAGTGGACATGGTGGCGGGCGGTGGCGATGGCGTCGAGCCAGGCGGGATAGTTTTCCGCGGCGTCGCGGAGTAGGCGAACCTGATTGCCGGCGATGAGCGGTGCTCCGGCCGTGCGCGAGAAGACCTGGTCGGCGAGCGTGCGCAGCACGTCGACCGGCGAGCCTGCGTCGAGAGCTCCCCTGGCGTTCGCCACGGCCCCCTTCCGTCCGGCCGGGATCGACGAACCTCGCATGTCCGGCATCTGCCCCTTCAGGATTGAAAACTGCGCGAAGCCCCGCCGATCGCAAGCGCCCGCGTCGGCCGCGGTGGCCTCGAAGGCTCACCGTGTGCGGTGGGCGCGTCCCCGCGGCGAGACGCCCACGCCGCCCCGCCTGGCAGCGGCGTGGCCCGGCCGCCGGGATCTCCGTCGCGCGGTGACGATGGCGTGGAGCCGCCGTCGCTTCACGGCAGGAGCTTCAGAAATTCCTCGAGCGTCATGCCGGTCCGAAGCGCGGCGAGCTCGTCGGGGCCGAGCTCGAGCACCACGCCCCTCGCAACCCACTGATAGCCGATCACTGTGGGCTCCAGTTCTACGAGGCATGCGCTCGTGAGAAGCAACGTCCCAAGAAGATTTCAGATCGTTCGTCTCACGTGCTCTTCTGCGTGGTGCTGCATCTGGAGGTGGCGTCGATCTGCGGCCAGCAGGGTGATTCCTCGAGCATCTCCACGTAAAGCCGGCGGTAACGCTCCCGCTCGTCCGCGAGCCGATCTCGCTCGGCTCGCACCTTTCTCGACTTCTTCCCGAAGGTCGTCACCCTGCACGTGCCTGCAGTTGGCATGCGTCGATTCGAACCGAGGAAACACGACCGTCCGCTCGCGGAAGCGGCACGACCGCGTCGTGCATGCGCTTGTATAGAACGCAGTACCCCGTGTCGTCCCACCACAGGATCTTCAGCATGTTCGCTCGCCGGTTCGCGAAGCAGAAGAGAGCCCCGGAGCGAGGGTCTTCGCCGACATGCTCGCGAGCCGCGATCGCGAGCCCATCGAAGCCTCGTCGCATGTCCTGAGGCTCCGTACACACGAAGATGCGCACCGTGGCGGGGATCATCGGCGAGCCTCCACGACGTCGAGCACACGAGCGAGCGTTCCGTCGTCGAAACCCGCGCGGACTCGGACGACCAGTCCCCGCACATCGAGCTCGATCGCGGTCGCTTCTTCACGCGGCTCGAGCCAATCACCTCGCTCCAACACCTTGCTCGGCATCGATCCCCGGCCTACCCGAGGCTCGGTTCCTGGTCACGACGCGGAAGATTCACCGGATGCATGCATGCGTGCAGCTTCGGCGGCGGTCGGGTTCGTTCCCGTCGGAGGGAGTGCTTTCCGCATCGGGCGCGCAGGCAAAAGCTGCGCAGCGGTCGGGTGCCCGGAGCTCGCAGTGGGATCCCGGACGCGTACGGACGGTTCCCGGTGCTCGTTCGAGGCCAGAAAATCACGGGTTGTGGGCAGAAGCCGTAAAGGCGGGACGGTGGGGCGGCGTGGGTCGAGCGTGGCTCGAAGGTGCGTCGGGGCCAGCCGCGGGCGCGCGATGGGTCAGGTGCACTGACCGGGGAAGAGGCCTGTGCCGGGGGTGGCCTGGGCGGGGGTGCAGGTTTGGTCGAGGGGGCAGTCCTCGTCGGTTTCGCACTCGCTACAGACGCCGAGCTGCAAGATGCCCATGAAATCGGCTGCCGCACAGATGCCCGAAGCGCAGGCGTTGTCGCCCGTGCCCTGGAGATCGCAGCCTTTCCCGAGGGGCTGGCTCCCCGGGGCGACGCAGAGCTTGGCGCCGCCGAAGGTGACGAGGTCGTAGTCGGGGGAGCACAGCAGGTTGCCGCCGCAATCGGCATCGGTCCCGCACTGGCTGCAGCTCAGGCCGGTGATGACCCCGGGGATGTCGAAAATGAACGCGCACGACAGCGCGTCGTCGCAGGCGTCGTCGCTTTGGCAGCCCTCGCCGAGCTGACCGTGATTGCACCACGGTGGGATGGGGGGCCGAGTCAGCGGATTGGGCGGGGAGCAGCCGCCAGTGGGGCAGTCGCTGTCGGAGCTGCACTCGCGGCAGGTGCCACCGAGTACACCGAGGACGTAGCAGTGACCCGACAGGCACTCGAAGTCCTCCATGCAGTACGCACCATCGGGCAACATGCCGCCGGTGAACTCGTCGCTGGTCACCGACGGATCGGCGGTGCTGCTGGTCGAGAGCATTTCCCGGTGCCGTGGTCATCGACGTCGTCGAAGGACCCGAAGTCGTCGCCGTCGTACCGGGAACGGCGGTGGTGATGCCGGGGCTGGCGGTGGTCCCCGGGACCGAGCCGCCGGAAGTCTCGTCGGAGCCCATGCCAGTGTCGGCATCGCCTCCGTCGGCCTCGTCGACGTCGACCTTCGGGCCACACGCGACCAAGAGCACGAACCCCAAAAGTCCGTGGCGAGCCCGCATCGCCACAAACGATAGCACGCGGCGGCCCGGCGCCTCGTCGTCGGCAAGTCGGCGAGGGGCCGTTTCGCGGCGAGACACGACCCTCGGCCGCCACCCGGATGGCGTTGACGCCCCGTGACACCGCGTGATAGATGGGCGGCGATGGGGCGTTTTTCGGCGATGGTCATGCTCGCGCTCGGCCTGGGGCCAACCGCGTGCTCGAAGGGCGGAGGAGAACACAACTTCGGTGGCACGGCAGGTGGCGTGTCGGATGGATCGGCGACCGAGACCTCGAGCGGTGCAGGAGCCTCGGGGAGCGTCGACGAGGGCACGTCTGGAGGTCTCGACGAGGAGGACACGTCCGCAGACGGCGAGGATCCGAAGTTCGACGTGATGTCCGACGACCTCGGTGGCGGTGGCGGGAGCTGTGTCGTGCATACCCCCTGCGATGCCGACACCGAAGATCCATTCCAGGCAATGGGCCTGGGGTGCCCCGGGGAGACGCCGGTGACCACCAGCGTGAACGCGCATCCGGACGGCCTGATGATCATCGACGGCTTCGGAGCCGATGCCACCTACGCTCCCCGCGAAGGCGAGCGAAACGTGCTGATGTCGACGGGGATCTTGCCGGGCCGGATCTGGACGGAGCCCGACAGCCCGTCCGACAGCCTCGGCCATTGCAACATGTGGTTTTCGCCGGGGGACGGGATGGACACCACGCAGTTTCCCCCGCCGATTCGCAAGAACGACGTGAACGGCGATTGCCTGCAGGATCCGAGCCTCGTGGGCACGGGTGACTGCTCCAACTCCATCGAGAGCCAGTTCGAGCAGTCGGGGTTCAAGTACGACTACCAGGAGCTGCGCTTCTCGACGACGGTGCCCGAGGGGGTCGAGGCGCTGGTGTTCAACGTCGCGTACTTGACGACCGAGTGGCCGATCTACGCCAACCAGCCCTACAACGACATGTTCATCGCGTGGGTGGAGTCCCCGAGTTGGACGGGCAACGTCTCGTTCGATGAGATGGGCAACGCCCTGTCGCTGAACGCTGCGTTCTTCGAGTACCTCGATCACGACGGGAACCTGCCGCAGTTCCAGGGGACGTGCCTGCGATGGCACGGGGGCACCAAGTGGCTGGAGACCACGGTGCCGGTGACGCCCGGCGAAGAGATCGAGGTGGTGTTCGCGATCTTCGACCTCGAGGACGTCAACTGGGACAGCATGGTGCTCATCGACAACGTGCACTGGGAGTGCGGCGAAGTCGGTCCGGGCCCCGGCACGGTCCCCGAGGGTTGACGCCGCTTTGACGACCGATCCCCGTTTCGTTTCGACGGGGCCGACGCTCCGAACCGTCTCGTTCCGCCGCGCGAACGTCGGGAGCGATGCACGTGGAAAAGCCGATGGGACGATGGTGGTTCTCGACGAGCATCGGCTGGGGGCAAGGTGGGTCGTGGCCGAGAAGATCCTGGAACGGACGGTGTTCGGAGTCGTGTTCGGGGCGAGGTGTCGAGTTGCGTTTCGGGGCCGCGCAAAGGTGTTCATACTGTGATGGGATGGGTGTCGAGTCTGCGGGTGATCGAGGGGGGCGCACGGCGGAAGAGGCCGGGCTCACGACCCGCGGAGTGTCCCCGCCGACCGGTGTGCCCGAGCGCAGCCTGACCAGGCCGTTGACGACGATCTCCCGGTACGTGGTGTTGGAGGAGATCGGGCGGGGTGGGATGGGGAGGGTGCTGCGCGCCTACGATCCCAAGCTGCAGCGAGAGGTGGCGCTGAAGGAAGTTCGTCGGGCGATACTCGACGAGGAGATGACGCAGCGGCTGATCGTGGAAGCACGCGCGATGGCCCGGCTGTCGCATCCGAACGTGGTGAGCGTCTACGACGTGGAGGTCGCCGAGACGGGGACCGTGGTGTTGGTGATGGAGCTGGTGTCCGGTATGACGCTGCAGCGTTGGTTGGCGGAGCGCACGCGGACCTGGCAGGAAGTGGTGGCGTGCTTCGGGGAGGCGGGGCGGGGATTGGCGGCGGCCCATCGGGCGGGGCTGCTGCACCGCGACTTCAAGCCGGCCAACGTGTTGGTCGGCGACAGGGGCGTGGTGAAGGTCACCGACTTCGGCCTGGCCAAGGGTGTCGCGGGCACGTCGGAGAGCCCCGCGCCTTCACCGATCCCCGCCGTCGTCGACGCGGGCAGCGGAGCATGGTCGTCGCCGGATCCTTCGTTTCGAAACTTCGACGGACCGACCGACGGGCTCACGCACGATGGTGTCGTGTTGGGCACGCCGCGGTACATGGCGCCCGAGCAGCACGGGGGCGCAGCGCTGACACCTGCGGCCGATCAGTATGCGTTCTGCGTGGCGCTGTGGGAGGGGCTGTGCGGCAAGTCGCCGTTCCGCATGCGAACGCTGGTCGCCGACAAGCGTGCGGGGCCGCCCGCGTGGACGAACCCGACGGTGCCCAAGCCGATCGTGGACGCGATCCGTCGGGGGCTGTCGCCCGAGCCCGGCGACCGGTGGCCCGACCTCGATGCTCTGCTGCAGGCGCTGGCGTGGGATCCGGCACGACGACGCAGGCGAGCGATGCAGGCCTTCGCGGGTGTCGCGGTGGTGGGATTGGGGGGCGCGACGTTGCAGGCGTGGGCGTCGTCGCGGGGGGCTCGTTGCTCGGGGGCCGAGGCGCATTTGCAGGGTGCGTGGGACGAGGACAAGGCGCGCGCGGTGGAGTCGGCGATTCTGGGCATCGAACGAGCGTATGCGTCCGAAGTGTGGACGCGAACGCGGGAGCGACTCGATGCATACGGCGGTGCGTGGGCAGACATGCATCGAGAGGCGTGCGAGGCCACCACCGTGCGGGGGGAACAGTCCGCGGTGGTGTTGGACTTGCGGATGGGGTGCCTGCACCGCGCCAAGGTCCAACTCCAGGCGGTCACCGACGTGTTGGCGCAGGCCGACCAGGGCGTGGTCGCCAGGGCGCACACGCTCGTCGAGGGGCTGATGCCGTTGGAGCGGTGCGCGGACGTGGAGGCGTTGCGATCGGGGGTCGATCCGCCGCGCGAGGGGAAGGTCGCCGCGGTCGAGCAGGCGCGAGCGCTGGTGGCCCAGGCCAAGGCGCAATCCGATGCGGGGCGGTATGCCCGGGCGCGGGAGACGATCGCGCAGGCGGAGGCGGTGCTCGAGGGGATCGAGTACGTGCCGGCGTGGATCGAGCTTCGCGTTCAGCAGGGGCACGTGCTGGACGGCCTGGGGGCGTACGCCGAAGCCGAAGCGGCGTTGACCGAGGGTCTGACGCTCGCCTCGAGGACGGGCGACCTCCAGCACATGCAGATGGCGGCCACCCGTCTGCTCTACGTCGTCGGATATCAGAGCCGGCGGATGGACGAGGCGTTGCAGCGCTACCGGATGTTGGCGCTCGAGCTGCGGCCGGGCGATGTCCGCGGTCAGGCGCTGGCGAGCAACAGCCTGGCGAGCATCAGGTTGGCGCAAGGAAAGTTCGCGGATGCCGAGGCGGAGCACCGACGGTCCTTGGCCTTGTGGGAAAAGGCGGTCGGTCCGGATCATCCGAATGCGGCGTCGTCTCGCAACAACCTGGCCAACGCCCTGAGGGCTCAGGCGAAGTACGAGGAGGCGGAGCGCGAGTTTCGTCGGGCGTTGGAGATCCGGGAGCGAGCGTTGGGACCCGAGCACCCCGACGTGGCGGGCGCGCGCAACAACATCGCGACCGCGCTCGAGGCTCAGGGGCGATACGCAGAAGCGGAGGAGGGGTACCGGGAGGCGCTGGCGCTGTGGGAGCGAGCGTTGGGGCCCGAGCACCCCGACGTGGCGCAGGCGCACAACAACTTGGCGACCGTGCTCCGATCCCGAGGGGCGTACGCCGACGCCGAGGCAGAGGCTCGGCTGGCGTTGGCCTCGTGGGAGAAGACGCTGGGGCCCGACCATGCGGACGTTGCGGGGGTGCGCAACAACCTGGCGAACATCTTGTGGGCGCAGGGGAGGCTCGATGACGCGGAGGCCGAGCATCGTGCCGGGCTCGCGATTCGCGAGAAGGCGCTGGGTCCCGAGCATCCGGCCGTGGCGGCGTCGTTGGCCAATCTCGCGAACGTGCATCGAGCGATGAAGCGATACGAAGAGGCGGAGACGGGACAGCGGAGAGCGCTACGCCTCTTCGAGGACGCGCTGGGGTCGGAGCACCCGCACGTGGCGACCGTGTGTCATGGCTTGGCGGAGCTGCTGAGCGAACGGGGTGATCACGAGGAGGCACTGGGGTTTGCCGAGCGGGCGTGGGCGTCGAGGAAGGGACGCGAGGCGCCGCCGGAGCTGCGGGCGGAGTCGGGGTTCTTGCTGGCGAAGATCCTGTGGGATGCGAGATCGTCACCGCAGGCTCGACGGCGCGCCCGGGAGCTGGCCGAGGAGGCTCTCGAAGCGTTCGTTGCGAGCGGGGACGCGCAGCGCGAGGCGGCCGGCGAGGTGCAACGATGGCTCGCGGCGCATCGCGGCGGTTGAAGATTCGCGACGACGGGGGTTGGACCTCGGTCCGATTCAATCGGCGGGCGTGGGGCGGGGTGGTCGAGGGACGCGGAGTGAAAGCCCGGAAACAATTTCGGGCTGACGGCGCTCGATATGCGGACGGCCATCGTCGATCCCGACGCGAAGGAGGCGACCTTGGAGGAACGTTCACTTTTCACGGGCGCGGGCGATGCTCGCCGTCGAGGCCGGGGGCGACGCGTCCTCCGAGATTGCGCGTGGGGCACGTGGCTGGGCGCGGCGGGCCTCGGGCTTTCGGTGGTCTCGGCCGCGGCGACGGCCCGGGCCGGTGCGCCCGAGGAGGAGGTCGCGAGCGCGGACATGGAGCCGGAGACCGAGGGTTCCGGCACTGTGACCGAGGCGTCCGACGTCGACGAGGGCTCGGTCGAGCAGGCGGGGTCGAGCGAGGCGGCGCCGAACGGATCGCCGGACGAGACGGTGGTGCCCCGTGCCACGGTTTCGCCGCGACGGGGCACGGCGGCGAAGGGCGATCACGCGTACGGTTCGGCCGCCGGCGTCACGAGGCGGGAGAAGAACCCGTGGTGCGGCGGGTTCGGCTTCTTTGCGCCGGGGATCCTGGTCGGCGACTTCGGTGAGGCCGATCTGGTCTTGGGGGCGGCAGGCGGCCTGCCTCCGTATGCCTTCACCGTCGGGGGTGGCGGTGGGGTCCTGCTGGGCGGCATGTACGTCATCCGCGGCAAGGGGTTCTACTACTTTCGGCCGAGCACGCCGTTCGAGCGCGGGCGCGTCACGGCCATGGGCGGAGGCGGCGGGCTCGACGTGGGCTTGGTGGTGTACAACCGTAGGCAGTGGCTCGTGTACCCCTACGCGGGGGTCGGAGGCCTCAGCGCGAAGCTCGGGATCGAGAATCGGCACGCCGAGGACATCGAGATCGAAGGGCACACCTTGGCGCCGGGAGACGAGCTCGAGCTCGATTCCGGCTGCTTCACCTTCGAGCTGGGCTTTGCCTTTCAACGCCTCATGTTCGAGAAACCCTCGGGCAAGATGCGAAGCAACGGAGGGATGATCAACGGCGCGGAGATCGGGCTGCTCGTGTCGCTGCATCAGTCGAGGTGGGGAGGCGAGAACCTCACCACCGATGCGATCCCGCCCGCTCGCATGATCGGGGTGTCGATCGGCGGTGGGGGGTTCAGTCGCTGGGAGCCGCCGATGGCCAGGCGCTCGAAACGTCGCAAGTCTCGCTGACCCGCGGCTCGGGTCGCGCCGGGTGCGAGGACGCGTCGGGCGTCGGTGGGAAACCTCGTGTTCGGGATGCGAGCGTCCGAGAGGCTCGCTCCACGGTGGTGAAGGAGACTTCGGGACGCTCCTGATCGGCCGCGAACCCGTGGAGGACGGGTCGCCCACGCGCCGGCGAGGCCGGTCGTGATCACGGGCCGACGAGGGCGCGACAACCGTGCCGTACGTGCACGAGGTCGCTGGGGGTCAGGCCGGGTCACGACCGACGGCGCTCGGGAGTGCGATCATGCCGGCGCCGTCCTCCAGCCACGCCGACCGCACAGGAGGCCGCTACGCCGCCGCGTGACGCCGACTCGGCGGTCCCGCCTCCGGTTCAGGGCTCGCGGTAGCCGTGTTCGGCGTGCCACTCGGCGAGCGACTTGGGCGGGTACTCGTCGTACGCCTCGTCGTGGGAGCCGATCTTGGGCTCCACCCAGGGAGCCTTGGAGCCGAGCATCATGTACACCTGGGCGGGAGGCTTGGGTAGCGGAGTGTCGATGGCACTGGCGACGGGGTGCACCAGGTCGGGCCAGCGATCGTGAAAGGCCCACAGGTGGCACCCGCACTCGCGGCAGAAGTGCCGCTGGTGGCGGCTCTTCACACGCTTGCCTCCCCGCTCGAGCATGGCCTGATACACGCCGACGTGCTCTCGTCCCTCGACCTTCAGTGTCGCCGCGTCGCCGCCGAGGTTGATCATGCACTCGGACCCGCCGGTCTTCCTGCAGATCGAGCAATGGCAGCGTTGATACGGCCACGGTTGTCGGCTCTCGACGGAGAACCGCACGGCTCCACAGTGACACGAACCCTCGAGGTGCATGAAGACAGGATACCGGTGGCTCTCCGTCCGGGCGCCGCATGATGGGTCGGGGCGGGGCGTGGATCCGCATTCGCAGGGGGCAGGCCGTCCGGTCCGACCGCAGTCGCGGGAATTCGGATGCGTGCTGCACCGCGGGGCGGCCGGCCGGTTCGACAACGATACGCACGGGTGCGACCACGAAGGGTGCGAAGGCGGATCGCAGGTTGCCGCCGGTCGCGAACGTTCACCTGTCCGCCTGGACCAGGGACTCACGACGCGGGCATCTGCGTCGAACGTGGGTCGATGGTCGCGGTTGCACCTGTTCGGCGACACGCGAACGCCGAGATGGGTCGGGAGGAACGTCGGCGAATGGCGAGGGAAAACGGACGCATGGTCGCCGGCCTGTCCCCAGAGGACATTGGCGTGCCGGCGAGGGCCAGTACGTTCGCGAGATGGCGAAGAAATCCGTGGAGTTCCCGAAGTCGACACGCTTCGAGCTGGTGTGCGAGGCGTGCGGAAAGCGTTCACGCGCCCACGCCACCGCGACCGGGTCCGCGGCCCGGCCTCGTGGAGGGAGACCCGGCATTGATCGAGGCCATTTCGCAGCATGTCATCCGGCACGTGGGGCCGATTGTCACGGTGCTCCACGAGGAGCGCTCGAAATTCGTGCACGTCGATGTGCACGTCGTCGCTCCCGCGGATGATCGACCGTACTACACGCTGGTGACGAGCAGCATGAGTCAGCGGCCGATGACGACGCCGCCGGGACACGAGGCGTTCGCGTACGGGGAGCTGGTGATGAAGCTGCCCCGCTGGTGGCCGATGAGCCAGCAAGCCTGGCGAAACGAGCGGCACTACTGGCCGATCCGTCTCTTGCGCGGTTTGGCCCGCTTTCCCCACGAGCACCGCACCTGGTTGGGATGGGGGCACACGATCCCGAACGGCCCGGAGGCAACGCCGTTCGCCAAGGGCACGGGCTTGTGCTGCGCGGTCTTGGAGCACGTGTTCGAGCCGCTCTCGCTGGCCAGGCTCGAGTTGCCGGACCGAGTCGTTCACTTCTACTCGGTCATCCCGATTCGGCGTGACGAGATGGAATACAAGCTCCGCTACGGTGCGGAGCCCCTGTCCGTCCTCCTCGAGACGACAGACGTGGGCGACGTGATCGATCCCGCACGCCCCAGCGCCATCGTTCAGCATCGCTGCAACGAGAAGCGTCGCCGCTCCACGGAAGGCTAGGCGGCCGGTGTCCGACCGCCCACGACCGACAGACGAGGCCGAGAGTGCTCAGCCGGATGGATCGATCTCGACTTCGTTGATGGTGGCCAGGCTGCCTCCGGCCGGGTACCCGTAGGACGCTGCGCTGTCGGTGCCCCATACCGTGACGCCGAATACCCCCTCGCTGGCGGCTCGGTGTTGGCTGGTCTGACAGGCCGGGAACCCGCGTTCTGACTGCCTCGGAAGAGTTCGACCTGGGCGCCTCGTAGATCCCCTCGGCTCCGACCGGCTTCCAGCCCGTGATCTCGCCCATGCACGCGAGCTCGACGGGCGAAAAGCCGTCTTCTCCGCGCACAGGGTCACGACGAGGCTACTGGCCATAGGTCGGATCGACGAAGAACGAGTCGCTGCGGGTGTACTGCTGAGGAGGGACGAGGACGATCCACTCGTCGTCACCGAGCATGCAGGTGGTGACGTTGTTGCTCCCGTACCCCGGTTGGCCGCTGAGGGTTCCGGACATGTACTGGTTGAGGGCGAATGGATGATCGTCGTCCTGCGACCGGACACTGAACAGGTTGCGCGTCTCGAACTCGACGATCTGCCCGGCGTCGAGGGTGACCGGCGCGTCCTCGCAAGGTCTCACGCGCGACGGCGCTCGCGTGACGTTCGCTGCTCCCGCGGCGTTCCGGATGGGCCCGTGGTGGTCATCCGGCTCGCGGAGCTGCGCTGCTTCTTGCCGCGCGCGATCTCGGTCTCCAGCGCGTCGAGCTTTTGCGTCCAGAACGCGCGGAACGGGTGCAGCCACGTGTCGATCTCCTGCAGCGGTGCGACGTCGAGCGCGTAGATGCGGCACGGACCCTCGACGCGAACGCTCGCAAACCCTGCGTCCCGCAGGACGCGAAGGTGCTGGGAGATCGCCGCATGCGTGATTTTGAACTCTCGCTCGATCACTTGGGCGATCTCACCCGCACGAAGCTCGCCGCGGGCGAGCAGCTCCAGGATCCGACGGCGTACGGGATCGCCGAGAACGTCGAAGGCGTGCACCCCGGCGTCAACCCTCCACGTGCTCGGCACCAGTATAGAAGGCGGCGGTTCGTTCGGCCCAGCCCGTCGCCGTCGTCGGGTTCTCGCCGGACTCCATCGCGGCGCGACCCCAGCGCTCGCTCGCGCCGAGGATGAACGCCTTGGCGTCGCTGGACGCAAAGAAGGCCGCGTCGTCGGGCCGATCTGCGTTCGGGTCGCCGATATGAAGGGCAAGGCCGAAAAGCCCCAGCTCCCAGCCGATGCCGGCCGCCCCCGGACCGTACTTCCGCCAGTGATCGTCCACGGGGCAGAGGTGGCACAGCGTCAGGCGTGCTCGGTCGGCGCCCGCGGGCTCGACGCGCACCTCGACCCAGCTCGTCTCGCCCCCGAATTCCCAGGTGAGAGAGAAGGAGCGCGGAGGATCGCACTGTGTGACGGTGCCGCTGGCGTTGCCCTCGATCTGGAACCGACCGCCGAGCCTGAGCTCGCCTCGAACGGGGGCGAACCAGCGCGGTAGTCGTGTCGGATTCGTCACCGCGTCCCAAAGGTCGGTGTCGGTCGTGTCGTACGTGCGCTCGAGCGTGACGCCGCGGACCGGCTTCCCATCGCGTTCGAGCACGGCCACGCTGCGAATGGTGGCCCCGAGGTGAGCGTTGAAGTCGAACTGCATGTGTTTCGCCTCCGAAGCGACATTTTCGCTTATTTAAGCGCTCGCTTAAATAGCGAAGCTCGCGTCTCGCTGTCAAGCCCGCATCCGGGGCGCGGCCGCGCGAGGGAGGTCGCGTGGCTCGCGTGGAGCAGGGGTCGCTCCAGGCCCGTGGCGGTCGACGAGAGCCGCAAGCGGTGGTGTGCTGCTCGGCACGTCGGGTGCGTGCCGCCGAGCACGGGTCTCCACCCTCCCGCGTCGCGCGTCCTCGTCTGGGGCGTCGGAAGACCGCTCGCCTCCCGGGACATCTCGAGGCTCGGCGCCTCGAGGGACTGCGGACCGTGACTACACCGTGGTGGCACACCCGACCGAGGTGCTGCGCGGCGGTGCGGCTGCACGAGGTCGGGGGGCGAATGTTTCGTGCTTTTTGCGGAGGGCCGCGCCCCTCGAGGTGCGACGGTGTCGCGACGCAGGGGTGCCGTGGCCGAGCGGGGGGCCGAGGTCGTGGGGCCGAGACGCGAGGTCATGGGGACGAACGGTCGTGAGCGCGGTGCCGTGGTGGAGGATCGGCCGGTGCTCGGCCCGAAGTCGCGCTCGAGCGCGACCGGTGGCGAGCACCGAGTCGAAGGCGCAAAAGGGGGCGCGGGCGCCGGAAGACCGCCAGGGTGACGGGGTCGGAGGTCGCCGACCGGCTCGAGGGCGGGACCTCGTGGGGCGGTCACGCCTACGGCAGCTACACTGGGGCGTGACGATGATGGAGGGGTTCGGGGTCGCGACGCGCGGGTGGTTCGAGTGTGCGCTGGGCGTACCGACGCGCGTGCAGGCGCTGGGATGGCCGCGTATTGCGGCGGGTGAGCACGCGCTCCTGGTCGCACCGACGGGGAGCGGCAAGACGCTGGCGGCGTTCTTGTGGTGCATCGACCGGCTGATGCGGGAGCCGGCGGAGGTCCCCGGCGTACGGGTGTTGTACGTGTCGCCGCTCAAGGCGCTGGTGTACGACGTCGAGCGGAATCTGCGGGCGCCGCTCCAGGGGATCGCCGCGGAGGCGCGGCGGGTGGGCGAATCGGTCGTGGTGCCCAAGGTGGCGATTCGGACGGGGGACACGCCGAGCGCCGAGCGCCAGCGACAGCTCCGGGAACCCGGCGACATCCTGGTGACGACGCCCGAGTCGCTGTACTTGATGTTGACCTCGCAAGCGCGCGACCGCCTGCGGAGCGTGCAGACGGTGATCGTGGACGAGGTGCACGCGCTCGCCCCCAACAAGCGTGGCGCACACCTGGCGTTGTCGCTCGAGCGCCTGTCGGCGTCGTGTGACCGCGATCCGCAGCGCGTGGGGCTGTCGGCGACGGCGAGGCCGCTCGACGAGGTGGCACGGTTTCTGGGTGGGGATCGCGAGGTGTCGATCGTCGACACGAGCGAGCCGCCTCGGCTGCAGTTGCGGATCGTGGTACCGGTGCCGGACATGACGCGGCCGAACGAACAGGCCGCAAAAAGTGAGGGCGACTCGACGGACGGAAAGCCGCGAAGGGCACAGGACGTCGCGGTGGCGCTCGGACGCGGTGGGCAGGTGCAGGGGCGGCGTCGCCCGAGGCCGGGGACGGACGGGGCGGCGTCGCCCGGAATGGGCGAGCCGCTCGACAGGAGCATCTGGCCGACGATCTATCCGCGGTTGCTCGAGCTCATCGACCAGCACCGCACGACGATCATCTTCGTGAACTCGCGAGGGCTGTGCGAGCGGTTGGCCCAGCGGTTGGCGGAGCTGGCCGGCGATCCGCACCTGGTGCGATCGCACCACGGCAGCATCGCCCGAGCGCAGCGGGAGAAGGTCGAGGAGATGCTGAAGGCCGGGGAGATCCGAGCCATCGTGGCGACGAGCTCTCTGGAGCTCGGGATCGACATGGGGACCGTGGATCTGGTCGTGCTCGTGGAGTCGCCGGGGTCCGTGTCACGGGGACTGCAGCGGGTAGGACGTGCGGGGCACGGTGTCGGGCAACGAAGCCGGGGGGAGATCTTTCCCAAGCACCGTGGCGACTTGCTGGAGAGCGCGGTCGTGGCTCGCCGTATGATCGAAGGGGAGATCGAGGCGCTCCGGCTGCCCCGCAATCCGCTGGACGTGCTCGCGCAGCAGATCGTGGCGATGTGCTCGGTCGAGCCGTGGACGATGGATGCGCTGGAGCGGATGATCCGGCGGGCGGCGAGCTTTCGCGATCTGCCGGCCGACGCGCTGAGCGGCGTGGTGGACATGCTGTCGGGGAAGTATCCCTCGCACGCGTTCGCGGATCTGCGGCCGCGCCTGGTGTGGGACCGCGAGACCGACACGTTGACGGCGCGCCGGGGTGCCAAGCTGGTCGCGGTGCAGAGCGGGGGCACGATCCCCGACCGGGGGACGTTCGCGGTGTACCTGGGGGAGGACGGCCCGCGCGTGGGGGAGCTCGACGAGGAGATGGTCCACGAATCGGCGCCCGGACAGAACGTCATGTTGGGGGCGAGCACGTGGCGGATCGAGCAGATCACTCGAGATCGCGTGATCGTGTCGCCGGCCCCCGGCGAGTCGGGGCGGCTGCCGTTTTGGCGTGGCGACGGTCCGGGTCGGCCGGCGGAGCTGGGGCGGGCGTTGGGCGCCTTCGTGGAGGCGACCGGGTCGCGCACACGCGAAGAGGCCCAGGCATGGCTGCAAGAGGCGTATCCGCTGGACGCGTTGGCAGCCAAGAACCTGGTGGACTACGTGTTCGAGCAGCGCGAGACGACCGGGAGCCTCCCGACGCACCGCGCAATCACCATCGAGCGCTTCCGGGACGAGCTGGGCGATTGGCGGGTCTGCGTGCACTGCCCGCTGGGGTCGCGCGTCAATGCACCGTGGGCCCTGGCCTTGCAGGCCAACCTGGAGGCGCACTTCGGTTTCGAAGTGCAGACGATGTGGAGCGACGACGGGATCGTGCTGCGCTTGGTGGAGGTCGACGCGTTGCCGGAAGTCGAGCTGTTGCTCCCCGACCCCGAGGAGGTCGAGGAGTTGGTGATCCGGCAGCTGGCGCATTCGGCTCTGTTCGCGGGGCAGTTTCGGGAGAACGCCGGGCGGGCGCTGTTGTTGCCGCGACCGCGGGCCGGTGGGCGGACGCCGCTGTGGCAGCAGCGACTCAAGGCGCAGCAGCTGTTGGCGGTCGCGCGCGAATTTCCGTCGTTTCCGATCATCATCGAGACGTATCGTGCGTGCCTGGAGGATGTGTTCGATCTACCCGCGTTGGTGGAACTGCTGCGGGGGATCCGGAGCCGACGGATCGGGATCGATTTGGTGGAGACGTCGTCTCCGTCTCCATTCGCGCGATCTTTGATGTTTTCGTACGTGGCGGCGTACTTGTACGAAGGCGACGCGCCGCTGGCCGAGCGCAAGGCCCAGGCGTTGGCGCTCGATCGAAAGCTGTTGCGCGAGTTGCTCGGGCAGGAGGAGCTGGCCGATCTGCTGGATGCGGAGATCATCGCCCAACTCGAGCGGGAGCTGCAGGGATTGGAGCCGGACCGAAGGGTGCAGCATCCCGATGCGCTGCACGATCTGCTGCGGCGGGTGGGGGAGCTCGACGAGCAGGAGCTACGGGCGCGGTGTTCGGGTGAGCCGGCACCGCTCGTCGAAGCGCTGGAGAAGGGTCGGCGCGCCGTGTGGATGATGGTGGCGGGCCGAGAGCGGCTCGTCGCGGTCGAGGACGTGGCGTTGTTGCGGGATGCCCTGGGGCTGGCGGTGCCCTCGGGGGTGCCGGGGGTGTTCCTGGAGCGGGTGCCCGATGCGTGGGAGGTCTTGATCGGTCGTTGGGCGCGGACGCACGGGCCGTTCACGGCAGCGGCGGTGGCCGAGCGGTTCGGCGCTCCGGTGGCGACGGTAAAGGCCGTGCTGCGTCTCTTGGAGGCGCGCGGGACGGTCGTGCAAGGGGCGTTCGATCCGGAGGGCCGTGCATCGCAGTTTTGCGACGCGGAAGTGCTGCGCCGGATCAAGCGACGTATGCTGTCGCGGTTGCGCGGCGAGATCGCGCCCGTCGAGCCGCGGGTGCTGGCGCGGTTTCTTCCGGCCTGGCACGGGATCGTGGACGCACGGATCGGCCTGTCGCGGCTCGAGGAGGTGATCGTTCAGCTCGAGGGGCTGCCACTGTCTTACGCGGAGTTGGAGCGGGTGATCCTGCCGGCGCGGGTGCCCGGGTTCGCGCCGCGGATGCTCGACGAGTTGGGCGCGATGGGGTGGTTGGTCTGGGTGGGGCACGGTGCGC
>CAZYSW010000035.1:0-20368 GCA_964650105.1 uncultured Nannocystaceae bacterium | reverse complement strand
CTAGCAAGGGCGCAAGCGAGGTCGCGTGGGGCGAGACGCCGTTCGCGGCGGGCTCCGGCCAGGCGCGAGACCGAAGGAACGTCGGGCATCTCTCGGTCGAGCCGGGACGCCGTCGTCGGCTCGGGGATGGCCTGCTAGAGGCGAAGGTGCGCTCACCCGCGCCGGAGCCGGTGGCGGCGGCGCTCGATCGCCTGGTCGATCGCGGCCTCGAGCCGAGGCACGACGAGCTCGGCGTAGCGGCGTCGACCGGGGTCGCCGCCGAGCTCCCAGTGCGCGACGAGGGCTTCCAGGGCCGTCGCGCGGCGGTACGCCTCGACGCGGGCGCGCGTTCGCGCAGTACCGCTCACGCGGGCGTTGCGGGCCCGCCGCGTCACGGAACGCTCGTCCTCGTCGAGGTCGGGCTCGATCGCCGCCAACAGGGCGGCCTGTGCCTCGGCACGCACGATCTCGGCCTTCATGGCGTCGAGGCGATCGGTCGGGTAATCGCCCCGTCCCACCAGCCTCCGGCGCACGTCCTGCTCGAAGACGGCGTCGCCCAGCCAAGCGAGCGTACGGATCGAACGGGCCATTGCACCGCTGCTCATGCGGCGGAGTGTAGCGCACGGGGAGAATCGCAATACACTCGTGAGCGCCCGGCATGGACGAAGAAGACACCCTCGTTCAACGCGTCGCCCGGCTTCGAGGAGCGCGTCGTCGCGGGCGGGCTTGCCTCGTGGTGCTGTCGGGACGCGAGGTCGGAGCCGTGTACCGACTGAGCCTGGGGGAGTCGATCATCGGCCGAGGGACGGACGCCGACATTCAGATCATCGACGACGGCGTTTCTCGGCGGCATGCCAAGGTGGTCCGGGACGAGGACGGGACGTCGAAGCTGATCGATCTCGGGTCCACGAACGGCACGTACCTCAACGGCCGCCGCATCGACGTGGAGTCGCTGCGCGAGGGGGATCGGATCCGGATCGGGCAGTCTGCGACGCTCGACTTTCGCTACGAGTACGAGCACGAAACGCGCGACCCACCGCGGGTCGCCCCGTCGCCGGCCACGGCGTCGAAGGTCCAAACGCGTCCGCACGCATTCGACAATCTGGCCGCGACGCTCGATTCGCTGGGGCGGGTCTACGAGACCAACAAACAGTACGATCAGGCTCTGGCGACCTACCGCCGCACGCTGGCCATCCGGGAAGAGGCCCTCGGTGCCGACCATCCGGGCGTGGCAGCCATTCTCGATACGATGTCGAGCGTGCTGCGTGCCAAGGGCGATCTGGAAGAGGCCCTGGCGGCGCAGCGCCGTGCGGTCCAGATCTACGAGGTGCGCGTGCGAGACGGCACGCCACCCCCGGAGATGGCCCACCTCTTGGTGAACATGGCGGAGTGTCAGCACGAGTTGGGGGCTCACGAGGAGGCCTTGCGCTCGGCCGAGCGGGCGCTGGAGATGCTCGAGATGCGGGAGGCCGAGGACAGCGAGCTCGCGGCGGCTCGTTTCGCCGTGGCGCGGATCCTGCGTGCGCTGGACCGTACGCCCGCGCGGGCTCGGGCGCTGGCGGTGCTCGCACGCCAGGGGTTCGCCCAGACGGCGGGCGGTCGGCACAAGGTGCTGGCCGTCGATCGCTGGTTGGCGGAAACCGAGCGCTGACCCGGTCTCGGCTCACATCGCCTCGAGCTGACGCGCCACGGCGGGGATGCGGGCGAAGCTTTCTTTGTCGATCACCTTCTCCAGGGCATCGATGGCGCTGACCGTGCCTTCGGCGACCAAACGCTCGAGCACCTTGTCCATGCTCTGCATCCCTTCTCGTTGGCCCCCCTGGATGAGGCTGGGAATGAGCGAGGTCTTGGATTCCCGAATCGCCGCCGCCACGCCGGTGGTGCCCACCAGGACCTCGTGCACGGCGACGCGTCGTGTGCCGTCGGCCGTGCGCAGGAGCTGCTGAGCGACGATCCCGGCGAGGGCATCCGAGAGCATCCCGCGAATCGCGGGCTGTTGACTGGCCGGGAACGCGTTGACGAAGCGGTCGATGGTCGCGGCCGCGGAGTTGGTGTGCACGGTCGCGAACACCAGCACGCCGAAGCTGGCCAACTGCAGGGCCAAACGCATGGTCTCCTGTCCACGCAGCTCGCCCACCAAGATGACGTCGGCATTCTCGCGTCCGGCGCTGCGAATCGCGTCGGCGAAGCTCGGCGTGTCGACACCCACCTCACGATGGGTGACCTGACACGAGATCGGGGAATGGACGAACTCGACGGGATCCTCGATGGTGAGGATGTGCCCATTTCGGGTACGGTTGATGTGCGAGATGAGGGCGGCCAAGGTGGTGCTCTTGCCGCTGCCGGTGGGGCCGGTCACCAGGACCAGACCCGCACGGCGCTCGGCGAAACGGAGCACCGCGGGTGGGAGGCCCAGCTCCTGCGGGTCGGGGATCTTCGACGGAATGGTGCGGAAGACCGCCCCCGGGCCCGTCGTCTTCATCATGTAGTTGGCACGGAATCGCGCCTTGGTTCCGTAGGCGTACGCGAAGTCGAGATCGTGGCGCTGCTCGAACTCGCGCTGCCGATCGGAATCCAGGAGCTCGAACAAGAGGAGACGGACCTCGGCCTCGTCCATGGGACGAGATCGGAGCGGCTCCAGGTGGCCGCGCAGGCGAATGGTGGGCGGATAGCGGACCGAAATGTGCAGGTCGGATCCGCCCCGCGCGAGTAGCTGATCGAACAAGCGGTCGAGGGCAGGCACCTTACTCCATCCTGCTGCGGGCGCCCGAGCGCCCGTCCAGCGCCCGAGGATCGTCGGCGACCGCGATCGCATCCTCCATGCGGATCGCCTTTCGCTCCACCAACTCGCGAAGCGAATCTTCCAGCCGAATCATGCCGTACGCACGACCGCGCTGTAGAAGACTGGGGATCTGGAAGAGCTTCTTGTCCCTGATCATGCTCCACAGCGGGACGTTTCCGGTGAGCATCTCGAACGCCGCGACCTGTCCGCGGCCGTCCGCGGTGGGGACCAGGCGTTGACTGACGATGAGCTTGAGGGCACCCGCCAGCGTGGCACGGACCTGCTCCTGGTCGTCGGGCGGAAACATGTCGATCATGCGCTGGATGGTCTTCGCTCCCGACGGCGTGCTCATGGTCGCCGCGACCAGGTGACCGGTCTCGGCCGCCTGGAGCGCCATCTCGACGGTCTCGCGATCGCGCAGCTCACCGATGGCCACGACGTCGGGATCTTCGCGCAACGCGGCTGCGAGCGCCGTGCCGAAGCTCTGCGTGTGGGTCCCGACTTCCCGCTGCGTCACAATCGCCCGCTTCGGCGGATGGATCACCTCGACGGGATCTTCGATCGTGATGATGTGGAACGGACGACTCGCGTTGAACATGTCGACGATCGCCGCCATCGTCGTGGTCTTTCCGTGGCCGCTGGGACCGGAGACGATGGCGAGCCCCTGGTGATGCCGGGTCAGACGTTCGAGCTCCGGGGGGGCACCCACGTCTCGCAACGTCGGTGGCCGGCTCGCCACCAGCCGGAAGCAGGCCTTGAGCCCGGTGCGTTGCCGACACACGTTCAGGCGCAGCCGTCCCGCGCCCTCGATCTCGACGCCGAGGTCGGCGTAGCCGCGGGAGGTCAGGGACTCGGCATGGCGAGCCCCGAGCAGCGGCTCGATCATCGCCCTCACCCGGGCGTCGTCGAGCGGGGACCCCTGGGGGGTGAGAAGGCCGGCCACCCGGGTGCGCACCGGCTCTCCCGAGACGATGTGCACGTCACTGGCCCCGCGCACTCGAGCCTGCGCGAGCAGCGCAGCGAGGTCGCGGGCCGCCGATCCGTCCGCGGACGATCCCATCGTCGCCCCGGAGACCGAAACCATCGGTGCCGGATCCCTCGAGACGCTCGCGGTCGCCGTGAGCGCGGCAGAGCGTGTCGGTACCTCGTCGTCGTAGCGATCGTCGGCCAGCGGCAGGTCGTTCGATGCGACGGTCGGGTCGTCCGTGTCGGCCTCACCCAGCGTGCCGAGGACCGGCCCGGCCCGGCCGTCGTCGAGCAGCCCACCCATCGAGAGCTCGATGAGGGCCATGGCGTCGTCGTACCCGCTCGGGGCGGTCCAAGCCCCCACCTCGGGCGCCGGTGCGGCGGCGCGAGGGTGAAGGCCGAGCGCAGGAGTCGGGGCGCGGGCGTCCTCGAGGTCTTGCGGCGCAGAGGCAGCTCGAGGCGGCCGCGCGCCGGCCCGGCCGGGCGAGCGCGCCGAAGTGCCGACGGCCGCGGAGGGATCGACGGCTCGATCGGCACGGCTCACGCCGATCTCGACCTCGCTGCCCACGATCCGGATCCGGACGCGGTGCCGGCTTCCCTCGAGCTCGACGATCTCGGTCGTGCGGCGATCCCCACCGCTCAACCACGTGGCGACCGGGGTCCCCTCGAAGAAGCGGTGGATCTGCGGACGCGAAAGGGGCACGACCGTCAGCGGATGGCTGCGTGTTCCCGAGTGCAACAAGGCCGGTTCACCCGTCCGGAACACGACCTCGTGCACGTCCTCGCGCTCGAGGTACGATAAAAGCTGGCCCAGCTTCGACACCCGCTCCGCATCATATCGGAGCGCCACGCCTTCGTGGGTGGCAGCCCGCGTCGCGCACCGAACCTGGCTCGGCGAGCGCGAAGCGATCGAGCGATGATGTAGACGCGTGTACCCTCGCGCCTGACGCCCTGCCACCTCTCGCGGTGCTCGGCATGGTCGAGGGGAGCAGCCGATGCGCGTCGTCGCGCGTGGTGTGGATGCGACCGGGGCACGCGGCTTCTCGACGTCGTACCCATCGACCTCGATCGCGTCGCCACCCGCGTCGGACGTCGAGAACTCGGCGTTGCCGCGTGGGCCATCGGGGAGATCGTCACCGCGCGACGGCGTCGTCGCACATGCGCGTCACGGATGGAGTCCCGATCGGGTGCCGCGGTGCGTCTCGCCAACGAACGATGATGGACGCCGTCACGCCGTCCTCGCGCGCACGCGGTCTCGCGCGAAGCGATCGAGACGACGACGTGCTCCGGTCCGACCGGCGAGATGCGCTCGTGGGGCGCGACGACGGCGTACTCGCTCGCCGCCCCCGCACGAATGATCCGCGCACGCAAGATTTCGTCACCCGGCGACACGTCCGCCTGAGCGGGTGGTGACCTGCCAGAGTGTTCAGAGCGACGTCGACAGTCGCGCTCGTCCGACGCGACGCTCGCCGACCTGCGCGTGCCCGACCACGTGCGGGACATTGGGGGCGCACGCCGAAGTGTGCGAGGATCGATGATCCTCGGGACGACTTTCGTGGGGAAGCGACTGGGCATGGTGGGGTTTCACGGCGTCGTGGGGCACGCGCACCTCCCCGAGAAAGATGCCCGCGGCGGCATCGGCGTCCCGCGTAGATCCGGCCCCACGCTCCGAAGGGGCCGAAGACGCTCTCGGGCGAGGCAGCGATGACCGGCACCCTCCTCTTCGTCGCGGTCGTGGTCTTCGCGTTTCTCGCGGGGCGGGCGTTCGAGCGCTTCGCGTCCCGGCTCCTGGTGTTGTCGGGTGCCGAGTACGCGGTCCTCGGTGCCCTCTTGGGGCCGATCCTGCGCGAGCAGCACCTGGGGCCCGACGACGTGGTCGCGCTCGACTTGCTCATCTCCACCACGCTCGGCGTCGTCGGCTTCTTCGTGGGCCTTCGCATTCGGCAGGCCAAGGCGGGCAGCGATGCCATCGTCGCGGGGCTGGCTGCCTCGTTGGGAGTGATCGTGGTGGTCGGCGTCGCGATGACGGAGACCCTCGAGCTCCTCGAGCCCGGGCATGCGCAAGCCGAACCGGTGCTCGCCGAGTCGATCGAGCTCTACGGCTACGAGCTGTGGCTGTGGGTCACGCCGGTGGCGTTGTGGGTGGGGCTGACCGTCGGTGCGGCGGCGGGCGGCAGCTCGTCGGCGGTGGTCGACATCGCCATCGCGCGCTTCGGCGTGAGCGAGGCCCGGGGAAGCTTCTTGAGGGGCATGGCCGCGGCCGCCGAGCTGTCGGCTCTGTTCGCGTTCGGGATGTCGATGGCCGCGAGCCGAGCGACCGCCTCCGCCGGGGCGCTGGGGCTGACGGTGACCGAGTGGGCGCTGGTCACCATCCTCGCGGGCGCCTGTGCGGGTTTCTTGTGCATCGTCTTTCTCGGCCGGGAGGAGGACGCAATGCGCATGAACGTGGCCACGATGGGGGTCGTGATCTTCGCCGCCGGCGTCGGTGCGGCCCTCGGAGTGTCACCGCTTCTGGTCAACCTCATCGCCGGTCTGACCGTCGCGCTCGGCTATCCGCACGCCGCCCGCCTCGAAGCTGCGTTTCGGCCCCTGCACTTTCCGATCAGCGTGCTCGTCCTACTCTTCGCGGGCATCACGTGGGTACCGGCGTCGGGGGTGGTGTGGGCGCTGGTGCCGGGCTACGCGGTGCTGCGCGTGTCGGCACGCCGGGTGTTCAGCCGTATCGCCGCGGCGACGTTCGTGACCCAGGGAGCGATGGCGCACGGAGCCGGACGCGGGCTGATCGCGCAGGGGGTGGTGGCGGGGGCCATCTCGCTGGCCTTTGCCCAGCGCTACCCCGACATGGCACCGGTGGTGACGACCACCATCCTGGGGGGGATGCTCCTGACCGATCTGTTCGCGACCCGCAGCCTTCGACGATACCTGGCGGACGTGGGTGAGGTCCACCCGCTTTCCGCCACGCACGGGGGGGACAGCCGATGAGAGTCGTGATCCTGGGTGCAGGCGAGGTGGGAAAGCATCTGGCGCGAGCGTTGTCGACGGATGCCGAGGTGGTGCTCGTCGACGACGATCCCGCGGCGCTGGCGGTGGCCGAAGACGAGCTCGACGTCCTCACGCTCCGTGGCGACGTCACGCATCGCCACGTGCTCGAGCAGGCCGAAGTTGCACGCGCCGATCTGTCCGTGTCGGTGACGGGGCGGGACGCGGTGAACGTCTCGGCGGCGGTGCTGGCCAAGTCCGTCGGCGCGGCTCGGGCCGTGGCTCGCGTCGACGATCCGGAATTTTACCGCACCGAGCACGGGGTGGAGAAGAACGTGGCCGGTATCGACGCGTGCGTGTGTGCGTCACGCCTGGTGGGCGGAGAGCTGCTGCGCCTGGTGACCTCCATCGACTGCAAGTTCGCGAGCAGCTTCGTGGGAGGTGCGATCCACGCGGCGGTGATCGGTCTCGAGGAGGAGTCCGCCGCCATCGGGCGGTCGCCCGGCGACCTGGACTCGCGCGACGGCGCCTACGTGCGGGCGGTCATTCGCGGTTCGAGCGTCCGGGCCGCGTCCGAGATCACTGCGCTCGAGCACGGTGACGCGGTCGTGGTCGTCGGTAGCCCGGTCGCGGTGCTGGAGCTGGTCCAAAAGGTCCGCCAGCGCGACGAGGGGCGCGTATTCTTGATGGGCGGAGGCGACGTGGGCCTGCAGCTCGCCCGCACCCTGCGGACGATCATCGACGACGTCCGAATCGTCGAATCCGATCGCCAGCGGTGCGAGGCGCTGTCGCGCATGCTGCCGAAGACGACCGTCCTGCACGGGGACGTCACGAACCTCGCGTTCTTGCGAGAGGAGCGGGTCGGTCTGGCCGAGCTCGTCTTGTCGGTCACCGGGTCGGACGAGATCAACCTCATGGCCTCGCTGCTCAGCCGGGAGTTGGGGGCGCAGCACACCTTCGCGCTCGCCCACCGTCCGGGGTATGCGGCCGTGTACAGCCACCTGGGCATCGATGGAACGACGAGTGCCCACGAAGTGTTGGCGAGGACCCTGCAGTGGCTCTTGCCACGCCGCCGGATCGTGGCGTCGGCCGGTCTCCCGGGGCTGGACTGGGAGCTGTTGGAGCTCCGAATTCCCCTTCGGCTCCGCCGAACGCTCGGCGTGAGAGACCTGTGGATCGGGGCCTCGACGATCCCGATCGCGGTGCTCTCGGCTGCGTCGCCGGAGGTGACCCCCGAGCTGGGCGGTCGCCTCGAGGGTGGCGAGCACGTCCTCGTGGTGGCCCACCGCAACGCTTCGGGGGACATCGAACGCGCCGTACGACGGATCGAGGGCAGCCATAGCCTATGAACCTGCGCGTCGTCAGCCGCCTGACCGGCCTCATCATCGGGATCATCGCCTTGCTCCTCCTGGCGCCGACCGGTCTGGCGCTGCACGACGGGCAGCCGCGCACCGCGATCGCCTATGGAGCCGCGGCTGCGCTGGCGATGGTCGTGGCGCTCGCGCTGCGGGCGGCCGGGCAGGACGACGTCGAGATCCACCGCAAGGACGCCTTGGGCGTCGTGGCGCTCACGTGGCTGGGTTTGGGGGTCATCGGGGGGCTTCCGTTCCTCCTGGAGGGCTCCATTTCGCACCCGGTGTCGGCTCTGTTCGAGGCAGTTTCGGGCTTCACGACGACCGGTGCCACGGTCGTCGCCGACGTCGACGCCTTGAGCCGGGCGACCAACCTGTGGCGATGCCTCATGCACTGGATCGGCGGCATGGGGATCGTGGTCCTGTTCGTCGCCGTGTTTCCGCAGCTCGGGGTCGGGGCCAAGCACCTGTTTCGCTCCGAAGTCACCGGGCCCATCACCGAGGGGCTTCGGCCCAAGATCAAGCAGACGGCGATCGCCTTGTGGTGGATCTACGGAGGGCTGACGCTGCTGGCGTTCGCGCTCCTGGTCGCCGCCGGCATGCCGATCTTCGATGCGGTGTGTCACGCCATGACGATGCTCGCCACCGGCGGCTTCTCCAGTCGCACCGCCAGCGTGGGCGCCTTCGAGAGCGCCACGATTCACTGGATCTCGATCGGTTTCATGCTCCTGGGCGGGATCAATTTCGGTCTCTACTACGGAGCGCTTCGCGGTCGATGGCGCGATCTGTGGCGCAACTACGAGCTACGCTTCTATCTCGCGGTCAACATCGCCGTGATTGCGCTGCTGACGGCCTGCGTCCTGCCCATGCACGGCAACGCCATGGATGCGGTCCGCAACGCGGCCTTTCAGACCCTGGCCGTGACGACGACCACCGGTCTGATGATCGAGGACCACGACACGTACCCCGAGGTCGCCCGGTTCGCCCTCTTTTGCTGCATGTTCATGGGCGGGTGCGCCGGTTCGACGGCGGGCGGCCTCAAGGCGTCTCGTGTCTACCTCATGATCAAGATGACGAGGCTGGAGCTGACCAGCATGCTCCGCCCGCACGCGGTCGAGAGCGTGAGGGCCGGCACCTCGGCCATCGGCGCGGAGGTCGCCCGCGGAATCGTCGTCTTCTTCGTCGCGTACATGCTGCTGTTCGTGGTGGCCTCCCTGGCGCTCGTCGCCATGGGGCTCGACATCGTGTCGGGCACGAGCGCGGCGATGGGGTGCATCTCGAGCGTCGGTCCGGGGCTGGGCGCCGTGGGACCCAGCCAGAACTACGGGTTCATTCCCGCCCCGGGCAAGGCCCTGTTGTGCGTGTGCATGATCGCGGGACGTCTCGAGATCTTCGCGCTGTTCGCCATCTTCTCTCGGGAGACGTGGAGGCGATGAATGCGTAGGCTGTTCGTCGTCCTCGCGCTGTTCGGCATGATGGCCGGGCTCGATGCCCTCAAGGTCGAGGCGGTCGGGAACGGCCACCCGCTCACGTTGGCGGCGCTCGGCTTCGTGCTGTTGGCCGCGTTCGCGCTGGCCGAACTCGGCGCCCGGCTGGGACTGTCGAAGGTCACCGGATTCGTGGTCAGCGGTTTCGTGCTCGGCCCGTTCGTGGACGACCTCCTCGATCGTCCCTTCGCGACCGAGCTCGACGTGTTCCGAGGCCTCACGCTGGGTCTCATCGCGCTGCGGGTCGGGCTCGATCTCGACCTGCGAGGGCTCGTGGGTCGAGGGCGGCTGCTCGGCTACACGATCGCGCTCCAGATCGTCGCCACCACCGTCTTGGTCGGGGGCGCGGTGCTCGGCTTGCTGTCCGCGACCGACCTGCTCCCGACCGTCTCCGCGCAAGCAGGCTGGGCCTTGGCGCTCGTCGTCGCTGCACTCGCGCTGGGCTCGTCGCCCGCGGTGGCCCTGGCGGTGGCGCGCGAGCAGGAGGCCAGGGGCCTCGTCACCTCGCTCGCCCTGGACGTGGCGGTCCTCAAGGGCTTCTTCGTGACCTTGTGCGTGGCGCTGGCCATCGCCGTCAGCGGGGTCGTGCTGGGCGCGGGGACGGCATTGGATGCCGGAGGGGTCGTGCGGGCGACGGAGGAGCTCGGGTGGTCGCTGATCGCAGGCGCGGTCGGGGGCGGCCTCATCATCCTCCTCTTGCGCGTCACGCAGAGCCAGATCCTCCTCTTGGCCAGCGCGATGGTGCTCGTGGTCTCCGAGTTCGCCGCGGCGATGGGGCTGGCGGTGTTGTTGGTGTTCGTGGTCGCCGGCGTGTTGGTACGAAGCTTTTCGCCCCATGCGGCGGCGTTGCGCCATCCGTTGCGACGCTTCTCGTTTCCGATCTTCATCGTGTTCTTCACGACCCTCGGGGCGGAGCTCGACATCGGGAGCGCCACGGTGGTGCTTCCCGCCGCCGTCGTGCTGTGCGGCGCTCGGGCCCTCGCCTACCTGGGATCGAGCTGGCTCGCGGCTCGCCTCACCGATCAACCCGAGCCCGTTCGACGCGTCGCCTGGCTCACGTACCTCCCTCAGGGCGAGGTCGCGCTGGGCATGGTGGGGCTGGCCGCCGCGGGGCTGCCGGATATCGCGTCTCCCCTCGTCGAGCTCGGGGCGATGATGGTGGCCATCGACGTGGTGGTGGGCTCGATCGCCACCCGGGTGGCCTTGCACCGGGCTCGGGAGACCCCCGACGCGGCGTCCGACGAGGCCTCGACCTCGTCGGTGCGGATGGACGCGTCGCAAGCCGTGGCGCGGCTGGAGTCGCCGAAGCTGCGACGGGTGGCCGAGGACGCGAAGGCGGCCATGGAGCAGGCCTGGTCTCGGTGGATGGACGAGACGCTGCGCCCCGCGGTCGAGGGGTGGGCCGCCCGCCTTCGGCTCCCCGAGGACGACGACCGCCATGTCGCCGCACGCGTCGCCGACCGCCTCGATCGGGTTCCGCCCGACGATTCGACCGCGAGGCTGGAGAAGCTGCGCACCCTGATCGCGATGCAACTCGATCGCATCGACGCGCTGCCGCACTCCGAAGCGGTTCCGTTGGAGCAACGGTACGCGAACGTGGTGGAGGGCGACCCCTTCGGCGTTCGCTGGGAGAAGCGCGTGCGGAGTGGTCTCGCCCTGCTCACGGGGCGAAAGGGGCGTCGGGTGCGAACCGTCCCGGTGCGGCTCTTGGCGCGGACGGCTCTCGAGCCGCGCGTCGTCCGATTGGCCGAGGAGACCTGGCGGGACTGGCAGCGCTTCGAGATCGTGGCCCTGGAGGTGTTGCAGCGGGCGGTGCTCGGCACCGAGTCGGTGGCGGAAGCCAATCGCGATCTGGCCGCCGCGACCGCGGAGCTGTTCTCGAAGGTCGCCGCCAACGTCGAGGCCACCGTAGACGCCGGCATCCGCGAGCTCGTGTCGTTTCTCGAGCGCGCCGGGGCGCCGGGGGTCTCGAGCAGCACCTTCCGGTACTCGCGTGTCGAGCGGGACATCGAGGCCGCGCTCGAGCGCATCGCCGAGGACGCGGACCAGTGGAAGGGCTGCCGCCTGGGGGCGATCGCCACCTTGCGCTTCATCGCCAAGGTCGAGAACGCCCAGCACCAGCTCGTGCAGGACATCGTCCGTGACGTGGCGGCCCCGCTCGACGAGGCCTTCGCGATCGTGGGGCGCCTGGTCGAGGAGCAGCGTCAGCGCATCCAGGGGTTGCCCAAGGCGGCCGCCGCCGCGGAGTCGGACGAGGAATGGGAGCGGCTGGCCCTGCGTGCTCGCGCGCTGCTGCCCAAGCCCGTGCTCAAGGAGATGCGCGCTGCCGATCACAAGGTGCGACGCGCGACCTCGACCTCCGCACCGATGGCGGGGCTGCTGGCCTTCGTGGCCGACCGCGAGGAGAACGTGGAGATGGTTCCCTCCCTCCACGCCATCACGGTCGCGCCGCGCCCCGCTCGGGTGGAGACCGTGACGGTCGACGTCCGCGAGCTCAAGGAGGTGCAGATCGCAGAGCAGCTTCTGCCCAACCTGGAGCGCGCGCTGGCCGAGGTCGGGGAGGCGTTCACGGAGATCCGGGAAACGACCCGCGAGGCTGCGCATCTGGTGGAGCTGGCCTTCGACACCGTCGATCGTGCGAGGGCCAACGGGGAGAGCCTACAACCGTTCGACGAAGCGACCGAGCGTGCGACCCTCTTGTTGTCCTCCATTCAGGAACGGGCGTGCGGTGCCTGGAGCAGCCGGCGTGGAGACATCCTCTCGAGCGTCGGCAAGATGTCCAATCGGATGTTCGAGGCCCTCATGGCGGCCGCGGGCGGTGACGTTTACGACGGCGCCCCCACGGCGGTCGTCGCCGAACGTTTATGGGCTCGTACGGTGCGTCGCGTCCGAACCGTTTTCGGTCGGCTCGAGGCCTGGGCGCGTGGGTGGCTGGTCGCCGAGACCGGGCAGGCCGCCGAGGAGCTCGCGCATCTGTATCGGTTGCGCGCCGGCATCGAGCGGTTGGATGCGCGGGCGATCCGCGGCCTGGTGACCGAGCAGGAGCGGTTGCACGTCGGTCGGTTGCCGGCGGAGTACGCATCGCTGTACGCCTCCGAGCCCCTTCGAGATCCGCGCTTTTTCGTGGCGAACCGCGAGGCCCTGGACACGTTGGTCCGGACCGAACGCGCCTGGCATGCCCAGCCGGAGTCGGGCAACGGCGTGCTGGTCGTGGGGCCGAGCGGAAGCGGCAAGAGCTCGCTTCTGGGCGTGGCCCGACTCAAGGTCAGCGCTCGCCGGGTGCTCGTCCTTCGGCCGGCGCACGACGCCGACGCCTCGATCGCCACCGCACTGGCCCAGGCGCTCGGCACCGAGGCGGCGCACGATCGCGTTCAGCACGCCCTTACGCACCAGCGGTCCACGATCGTGCTCGACGACCTGCAGGACTGGTTTTCGCCGACCCCCGAGGGCATCGAGGCGTTCGAGGCGTTTCTTCGCCTGGTCTCGGTCACGGAGGCGTCGACGTTCTGGATCGTGGCCATGCGGGCAGAGGCGTTCGAGGCCTGGAATCACGTCGTCGGGCTCGAGCACGTGTTCGCGGCAGTTCCGTTTCTGCGCCCGGTGACCGCCCGCGATCTGGAGGCGATCGTGACGGCGCGGCAACGCTTCTCGCGCTTCGAGGTCGTGTATCCGACCACGCTGGGGGCGAGAATCGCCGAGCGCCTGCTGCATCGACCCGCCCGGACGACCTTCATCCGCCACCTCGCGGCCGCATCGCACGGCAACCTTCGCCGCGCGATGCAGCTCTGGTGTGCGCATGCCCGCTCGAGCACCAGCGAGGGCAAGGACGACGTCGTGGTGCTCAGCCCGATCCATGCGATCGGATGGGGGCTCCCGTTCATCCATCGGTTGGAGCCCCTGGTGAAGGCGGCGCTCGGCATCCTGGCGAGGCACGGGCCGGTGACCTCGCCGATCCTGGCCCGCGCCATCGGGGCCGGCGAGCAAGATGCCGATCGGGTGGTTCGGTTCTTGCTCGCGTCCGGGCTGGTCGAGAGACTCTCCGCCTCGCCACGGGTGGCGTTGCGCGCCTCGATCCGGGACGACATCGTTCTCGCACTCGAGCACGAAGGGGTGCTCGGAGGAGGGGAGGCGTGATCCGGTCGCGAGCCTGGGGGGCGGTGCTGCTCGGCATGGCAGCCGCGTGCGGGGGACGAGGCCCGGAGATGCCGGGTGTCGTCGAGACGCCACCGCCGGGTGGATCGTCGCTCGGCTCGGAGATCCTGCTCGAGTTCCGCACGCTCACCACGCTGTTGACGCCCGGCCTCGTCCTCTACCTGATGGCCGTGTTCTTCGTGGCCCTGGGCGCCCGCCGGGGGATCGGATGGATCACCAAGCTCGCGTGGCGTCTGGGCGCCGACCCGCGCCATCGGCTGTCGCGCGTCAAGGGCGGGCTCGATCTGGGCGTCGTTCTGCTGGCGACCGTGGTGGCGGCGCGGCCTTTCTTCGTGGCGGTCCCCCTGGTGTCGTCGATCGGGTTGGCCGTGTTCGGGCTCGTCGTCGCCGTCGCGCTCCCCGAGTGGGTGCAGAGCCTGGTTGCGGGTCTCTCCCTCACGCGACGGGCGCAGTTCCGCGAAGGGGATCGCATCGAGGTCGGCGACGTGGAGGGTGCGGTGGAGCGGATGGGTCTTCTGCGCACGGTCTTGCGCGCCTCCGACGGTAGCAGTGTGTCGGTTCCCAACCGCGACATCGTGCGGCGGGCGATCCGGGTCGGAGGGGAGCTGAGCGCCGTGCCGGTCACGATCGAGCTTCCGCCCGAGACGAGCGGAACGTCGGCTGCGCGCGAGCGTGCCCGTCGACTCGCGTGGTTGTCCCCCTATCGGCGCGCAGGCTCGCCACCTCGCCTCGAGGAGCGAGAGCACCGTCTGGTCCTCGGAATCCAGACCTGGTGCACGGCCGATCCCGGCCGTGCTCGCCAGGCGCTCGAGCAAGCGATCCACGCCCCGCCTTCGTCGTCCGAGTCGTGACGTCGCGTCGAGCCGACGCCCCGCGCTCGGGCCACCGGGGTGAAGGGAGGTGAGCGAGGCATGGTCGTGCCGTCGGGTCCAGGGGCTCCGTCGCCGCGGAGCCCCACCCGACGGGCCTGCGATCAAGCCATGCAGCAGAACGTGACGGGCTCGGCCGGCGACACTTCGCCGGAGAGCTCGCCGCCCGAGGGCGTGCACGGTCCCCACTGAGGATCGCCCGGGTCGAAAGACACACCGGTATAGGATGCGTCGAGGTCGGTGCAGGTGCCGTCTGCGGGAACGGTCTTGATGCCACCGAGGCGCCACAGCGTGATCTCCGGGTTGCAGGACCCCTGCGGCTTGCTGCAGGTGCAGTCGTTACACGCGCGCTCGTCGGTGAACGACTGGTGATAGACCGTGCGCTCGGTGTAGGGCGTCGCCGCGGGGCACTCGAGATCCCCGGGCTGCCAGATGCACACGCCATCGAACGGCGCGATGATCTTGGGCTGGCACGCCTCGTACTCGTTGCAGTCCTCCTGCGCGTCCGTCGGGAGGCACGCATCGATGCGCAGCTTGAAGGAGGGCTCGGGGAAATCGCTCGCCAGTGCCGGCGTGCAGCTTCCGCCGCTCGATGAGACGTTCGCGTCGGTGAGCACACGTCCCGGATCCGTGGACGCGAATTCGTACACCGCGCCCAGGGAGAACACGAAGGGATCGCCGCCGGGGATCGTGCACGCCTGGATGTTCTGCCAGTAGGAGTTGGGGAACTCGGCGATGGGATAGTGCCGGATCGACCCGGTGCCTTTGCAGGAGCCCCCCTGGGGATTGCCACAGCTACAGTCGCACGTGGCGTCGTCGGCATGCAGATTCGAGAACACCGTCAGGGCGGTTTCACCGAAGGCGCCCCCACAGGCGCTGTCCTCGAGGTCGTCGGTGATGACGATGGCCCCGGGCCCGCTCCACCCCTCGGGGGCCAGCTCGTTGCAACTGTGCGTTTCGGGATCGCAGCTCGGGCCCATCTCGCCCGTGCTCCCGCCGTCCGTTTCGTCGCCGTCGGAATCGTCGGACGGGGCACCCGAATCGGGATCCGGTCCGGGAGGGGGCGGATCGTCCCCGGTCTCTGCGGGGACATCGCCCGTGGTGCCTCCCTCCGTGTCGCCGATCACGACGTCATCGGATGCCGCGTCCGGATCGTCGCCGCAGGCGGGTCCGAGCACACACAGGGAGAGGAGGACGATCAAAGGAGTGGAGCGCCCGCGGGCGCGATGTTGGGAGTGCATGTTCATGGCACCCCTTTGTTTCGACCGCAGCTCGAGTTTCGTTGCACCAAAAATGCAGCTGACCGAAAGGGACGTCCTTGGCGGGGGATCGGAGGCGTCGCACGGGGTGAGAAGCCGTTGGCATCGGCGGGACGGTGTGATCGCGTCGCCAGACGTCCGATAGGGTGTTCAAGGCGGCCGAGCACGAACGAGCTACGGGTCGCGAACCAACCGAGGGGATCGTCGTCGGGTCGGCGGAGGCTCGACGGATCGGCGTTTCGAGCCTGGCCACCCGCCCCGCGCGTGCGCGTCGTCTCCGGTCCGGACGGGCCACGCGGCTGGCGAAACGCCGGGGTGCCCCGACGCTTGCGCCAGGGCCGCGGGGTCGAAGGGATGACGAGTGGGTGCGACGACGTGAGCTCGACGTGGACCGATGCCCTCCGGTCGCCTCCGCGGATGCGGAGCCGACCTCCGGACATGCGAGGGAAGGGTCGCCGGCTCGGTCAGCGGGGGCGGTAGGTGATGCGCCCGCGCGTGGGATCGTAGGGTGAAACCGCGACGGTGACGCGGTCTCCCAGCACCACGCGGATTCGGTGGCGTCGCATCTTCCCGGCCAACTTGGCGATGACGTCGTGCCCCTCGCCGACGTTGACCTTGAACGTACCGCCGCTGAGGACCTCGACGACCTTGCCCTCGAACTCGATTGCGTCGTCGCTGCTCATTCGCGTGGCTTCCTAGCATACTCGGGGGCGAGCGGCGCGAGGGCAGCCCGAAAAACCGCTCCGGGTGCGGCGCGGACCTTCGCACGCGGCCGCAGGCCTGGGCTTCGGCGATTGCGCAGATGGCGCAGAATCCCCGGAATTCGGTGCGAACGCGGGCCGCGGCCTCGGTTGGGGCGCCCCCCGCCGTCCTCGGACGGCGCTCGCTTTACCCCCGTTTTACGGGGGACGCCGTTGCCGTTTGCGGGGCTGCAGCAGACTCGATGTGCGGGTTCGAAGGGTCGCGGCCATCGTCCCGGCTCGCCCCGCACGAACCAACCACGAGGAGTCGACCACCATGCACGATCGAACCACGCACGACCGTACCTCCGCCCCCCGCCCGTCCCTGCTCGCCCGATGGCTCGGCGGACGCCCATGGGCTCCGGCCGCCCTCGCGGGCTCGTTGATGGCGGGCGCCCTGCTCGTCGCCACGCCGGCAGCGGCGGCGGCTCCCGACGATGCGCGTCACCGAGCCGGAGCACGCGTGTGCGCCGAGATCGAATGCACCGACGCGCAACGCGAGCAGCTCGCGACGATCTTCCAGGACCTGCGCGCCAGCGCGAAGGCCAACAAGGAGGCGCTTCAGAAGATCCACGCGCAGATCGCCACCGAGTGGGCGAAGGACCAGCCCTCGGAGGCGGTCATGAAGCGGCTGAGGGCCGATGCGCAGAAGCAGCACGCTCAGATGGCCGAGCGCAGGCACGAGGCGATGATGAAGATGCACGCGATTCTCGAGCCCGCGCAGCGACGAGAGCTCGCCGAGCTCGTGGCTCAGGGCAAGATGCGGGACGTCGTGCACTCCGGGCCCGGTCGCGGCATGAAGGGCAAGCGCGGCGACGGCCCCCGCGGCAAGGGCCCCAAGCCGGGCAAGGGTCCCGCAGGCGCGAAGGCGAAGGCGAAGTAGCGCCCCCCGTCTAGTGCCGATCGTCGTCACGGATCCCCGCTCCGTGGCGACGATTTTTTTCTCGCGAGGACGTCGGCGTCGCCCCCGAGCCCGGCCGAGAGCGAAGCCGGGACTGCAACCGTCGGCGTGGCCGGACCCGGAGCCGGGACTGCAACCGTCGGCGTGTCCGAAACCGAAGCCGGGGCCGCAACCGTCGGTGTGCTCGAACCCGGAGTCGAAGCCGGGGCCGCAATCGACGTCGGGCCGGGACGATCACCAGCAGCGAATCCGGAGCCGGAGACCGGGTCCGAAACCCAGGCCGGGACCGAAGAAGCCGATCGTTCGCGATGCGTGACCGTGGAACGCGGTGCGTTGCGCGGCGTCGTCGCTTTCGCGAACCACCCCCGGTTCCGCGATCTCGGTCGTGCGGGGACGCGGGGATGTGGGGTGGGAGGCCTCAGACGGGGTGCGGAGGATGCAAGGTGACGCCGCGCCCGGTGTGCCGGGGTGCGTCGGGGCGGGGATCGGCGCGGCGCCAGCCGCCGAGGGCGGCCTCGAGGGCCGAGGCGACCGCGACGGTGAGGTGATCGTTGCCGCGCTTGGCGATGACCTGGACGGCGAGGGGCAGACCCTCGTCGTCGAAGCCGACTGGCATCACGGTCGACGGAAACTCCATCACGTTGAACAGGCCGGTGCACACGAAGTCGAAGGGCGTGAGCATGGGGGATCGATGGCGGGGCGCCGGACGGCTGTAGGGCGGGTGCAGGATCACGCCGTGCGGGCCCAGACGCGCTTCGAGCTCCGCCTGTAGTGCGCGGCCCTCCGCGACGGCGCGCGCCGCCACGCCGGTGAGGGGCTTGGTGAGCTGCTCGAGCGCTACGATGGCGACGGCCGGGAGGGTGTGTCGAGATCGGCGCAGGGCGAGGCGCACGAACTCGCGCCCGGGCTGCAAGGTGCGGCCGTTGCCGATGACCTCGGCGTACGAGGGACCGCCCCCGGTCGACAGCATCGCGCTCCAGAGGGCGAACGCTTTCTTCATGCGGGGCACGTCGAGCTCGGCGATCGTGGCTCCGCGCGCCCGCAGAGCGGCTGCCGCATCGCGGATGGCCTGGCGGTAGGCCGGGCTGACTCGGGTTCGCCCGTTGGACTCCAGCGGATAGACGGTGACGTCGCGGAGATCGACGGCGTCGGCGTCTCCGAGCGTCCACGCGCGAACCACCGTGTCGACACCGTCGGGGCCGGCGAGGATCCGCATCAGGGGCATGACGTCCTCGGCCTTGCGGCACAGCGGTCCGCAGACCAGATAGCCGCTGAGCTCGGTGGCCTCGCAGGGGGGCCAAAAGCCCGTGTTGGGGACCATGCGCCCCGTCGGTTTGTGACCGACGGTCCCGCAGAAGGCGGCGGGGATGCGGATCGAGCCGCCGATGTCCGCACCGAGCCCGAAGGGTACGCCGCCGGCGGCGACGATGGCCCCTTCACCACCGCTCGAGCCCCCGGCCGATCGCGCGGGATCCCAGGGGTTCACCGTCCAGCCGTAAACGTCGTTGTAGGTCTCGAGCCACAACCCGCCTTCGGGCACGTTGGTGATGCCCACGAGGATCGCTCCGGCATCGCGCAGCCGCTGGACGGTCACGGCGTCCCGGTCGGCCGCGATCCCGCGCCGCGACCAGATGCCCGCCGTCAGAGGCATGCCCTTGGCCATGATGTACTCCTTGGCCGTGTAGGGCAGACCCAGAAGCGGCGGGAGATCCTCGGGCGGCTCTCGCATGACGCGGGTCTCGGCCGCGCGGGCTTCGTCGAGCGCGGCCTCGAAGCGCTCGGCGACCACCGCGTTGATCGCAGGGTTGACGGCGTCGATGCGCTCGATGTGCTCGCGGACGACTTCGACCGGAGAGACCTCGCGTTGGCGAATCATGCGAGCCAAGGCCATGGCGGACATGTCGAGCAGGTTCACGCGACGGAGGTTAGCAGCCCCGATGAAGGGTCCGTGCTTGCGGACCCCCCCGGGGAGCGGACGGCGTTGCGCGGGTGTGTTTGCGAGCACGGTCCTGCGGGGCCGGTCGCGGAACGCGCCCGCAAACGTTCGCACCGCGCGGTCGCGTTCGGCAACGACGCTGGTAGCATGCCATGGGTGAAGCGACGCGGACGTTCGATGCTTGCAGCGGGGCTGTGCGCGATGCTGGCGTGGAGCACGACGTCTCCGGCCCAGGCCCGCACCACCGACGATCCCCGGCCTTGGGGGCGCGGCACGCTCATGCCGACGTTCGGGTTCGGGCTGGGGTTCAGCCCCGACGTCATTCAACTGGGGTTCGGCCTGGGCGCGAGCTACTTCGTCGTGGGAGGGTTGTCGCTGGGGCTGAGCCTGGACGACACGATCTTCATCTATTCGAGCGCGGTGAAGAATCAGTTCCCGGGGATCGAGAAACAGATCCCGACGAACCTGTTTCGCATCACGCCGAGCGTCCAGTACGTCTTCTACCGGAGCTACCGGTTCTCACCGTATGCGACCGTCGGCGTGGGGCCGTCGTTCTTCAACAACGACAACGGGGTGTTCGGGCACTGGACGGCCGGTCCGGGGGCCTACATCGGCCTGGCGGGCCCGGTGTTCCTCGACGTCGGCGTGGGGTTCTCGGGCATGTTCCCGCCGAGTCGCTGCAACGACGCCTTCCTCTATGCACCGCCCGGTGGCGGCACCCCGGCGCGGGCTTTCGAGGGGTTCTGTGACTTCAACTGGGGCCCGCGGATCGGGTTGGTTCTGGCGTTCGGTGGACGACGCTCGGCCGATCGCCCGTCCGAGCGACGACGGCCGCCACCCGAACCCCCACCCAGCCCGATGCGGGCCGAGCCCATTCCGGTCGAGCCTGCACCCGCGCCCGCGGAGTCCGTTTCGTCGCCTTCCGAAGCGTCGCCCGAAGTACCGAGGGAGACGGCGCCGGACGAG
>CAZYSW010000034.1:0-20404 GCA_964650105.1 uncultured Nannocystaceae bacterium | reverse complement strand
GCTCTTGGCCATGTTGGGACTTCTGCCCATGGCGACTGGGACCGGCGTGGGCTCGGAGACCCAGCGCCCGTTCGCGCTGGTCATCGTCGGCGGAATGGTCACGACCACCCTGACCGCGCTGTTCGTGCTTCCGGCGGTGTACACGTTGTTCGCCGGTCGCACCACCACGACCCGACGGGAGGAGGACGATCCATGAACGTCGTGGGCGGAGTACTCGTCGCGTTGCTGGTTTTCGCCGGAGGTGACCACGATCTCGGCGAGGAGGTGGGCCGCGCGTTGCCCCCCGCGATCTCGCTCGACGATGCGATCCGCATCACGGAGCGCCGCAGCCCTCTGCTCGCCACGGCGCGATCGGAGATCGACGTCGCGCGGGCCGAGGAGGTGCAGGCCAAGCTGCTTCCGGATCCGGAGATCGACTACATGGGGTTCGGCCGGTTCTCGGGCACCGTCGACGCGTTCAACGCCCACGAGCATCAGGTGGACGTCGGCGTTCCGCTCCTCGTCGCCGGGCAGAGGCGGGCCCGCATGCGATCGACGCGGCTGCAGACCCATGTCGTGCGCGCCCAGGCTTGCGTGGTGCGGCAGGACGTGGCGACCGCGGCCGCGCTCGCCTGGGTCGAGCTCGCCGCGGCGCAAGAGCGCGTGGACGCGATCGAGGCCAGCCGCGCGGTGCTGGAGCAGACGCGGCTGCTCACGGAAGAGCGCGCCTCCCGAGGCGCGCAGACCCGACTCGACGTCCTGAAGATCGCGCACGAGATCGCCACGCTCGATGCGGCGCGGAGCTCCGCCGAGGCTGACCTGCGCGCGGCCTCGGGCGACCTCGCGGTGCTGGTCGGCGCCCCGCGATGGACGCCGCGCGCCCGAGGGCGTCTGGCCGAGCTCGTGCCCCGCACTCCCGCCTCGACGTCGTGGGCGACGGTGCAGGCGGAGCTGCCCGAAATTCGAGCGGCCGAGCGAGAGGTGCAGGCCCGCGACAGCGACGTCGCGCTGGCCCGGCGCGAACGGTGGCCCGTCCCCACCTTGCGCGCCGGCACGTTCTTGACGTCCAACGAGGACAGCGCGTCGGTGGTGTTCGGGCTGAGCCTGCCGCTGCCGGTCTTCGATCGCGGTCGTGGCCAGCTCGCGCGGGCGCGCGCGCAGGCACGCAACGCGCGGGTGCGGGAACTGGCGGTCCGGACCACGGCGAAAGCGGAGCTCGAGGCGTCCGAGGCGATCTCGCGGCAGCGAACGAAGGCCTGGGAGATCCTCGAGGCCCAGGCGCTGCGCAATGTCGACACGCTGCGGCAGATGGCAAAAGACGCCTACACGGGGGGTGCTTCGAGCGTGCTCGAGCTGCTCGACGCGGAGCGCACGATCCTGCAGACCACGCTCCAGGGCATCGAGGTGGCCAAGGCGGCGGTGGATGCCGACGTCCTGGCACAGCGCGCACGCGGAACGCTCTCCCGCGACCCCTGCGAATGACCCGCCGCGCCGCCCCCAGCGAAGGTGATCGACGGCGGAGACGATTCGACGGGCGCGTCTCCGAACGCGGGGTCACCGACCAGAGGCCCCGATCCCGCCGGATCCCACGGTTCTATCGCTTCCCGATCAGGAGGAGCTCGGGGTCGATGCGGGTGTCGCCCAGGTTCATGCGCCAATCGAGGTGGGGGCCCGTCGAGCGACCGGTGCTGCCGACCTCCGCGATGAGCTGCCCCTTCTCGACCTCGTCGCCCACCTTCACGCGGAACCGCTTCAGGTGCAAGAACGAGGAGGTCAGCCCGTGGCCGTGATCGATGATGAGGAGGTTGCCGGACAGCGGCACGTCCTCCTCGGCGAAGACCACCACGCCGCCGGCCGGCGCCTTGACCTTGGTCCCCTTGGGGGCGGCGATGTCGATGCCCCAGTGGATGCCCTTGTTCTCGCCGTTGAGGATGCGCTGTCGACCGTAGGTGGACGTCACGCGGCCCCTGACCGGCCAGGAGAACCCCTTCGCGAAGTAGGTGGCGTCGGTGACCTTGGACCGGACCTTCTCGATCTGCTTGTTGGACTTGCGCAGCTCCTTGCGGGTCCCCGACTCCAGGTTGACGAGCTCGTCGGGCAGGCCGTCGATCGCCTCGGGCTCGAAGCTTCGCGGCTCGATGTGGACGACGTGGCGCTCGGGCGCCTCGCCGGGGAGCGCGAAGCTGAACAGCGCGCGGCGGGGCGCGTCGACGTGGAAGCCCAGCAAGAAGTCTCCGGCCTCGGAAACCTTGATGCGCTTCTTGTCGAGCCACACCTTCGTGTTCGGGGGGACGCTCCCCACGATCAGGCCCCCCTGGGCGAAGATCCCCTCCAGCCGAACCCGCGGGTCGGCCATCGCGAGGTAGTCCTCCTCGACCGTCACGTCGACGCCGAATCGCCCCGGGGCCTCCTGGCCGTCGGCGGTCGCTCCGGCGAAGGTCGCCTCGAAGGTGGCGTGGCTCTCCACGGGCTCGGCAGTCGAGCGGTCGAAGCGAACCGTCCACGACCCCTTGCCCTCGAACGAGGTCACGGTGAGCCGCGCGAAACCGACGGGCTGCCCCGCCACCTCGGCGTTCGGATACTTCAGCGCACCCGAGACCGCGATCTGCTCGCCGTCGTGCTGCTCGAAGGTGTACGTCCCGACCTCCCAAAGCTCGAGCCCGTGGAGATCGGCTCGGCGCGTGACCTCCCAGCTCCCCCGTCGACCCACCGCCTGCTCGGGCAGGGGAACGAGGTGGCGGCGCATCGCGGTCTTCTGGCCGGCGCCCACCGTAACGCGCCGGGGCTCGAACGACTCGGGGGCCTCGAACGCATAGCCCTTCACCTCACCCAGGGCGTCGATCTGCACCTTGCCGGTCCGGCCCGCGAGGACCTCGATGGCCGCGGCCAGCGTGCCCTCGGCCTCGTCCGCCACGCGGCGCTCGGGTACGACGGAGGCCTTCACGATCTCGAAGGACCGCGTGATCGTGCCGTCGGCGGTCCGCGTCGTCGTCGTGTCGAGCTCGAAGCGCGCGCGCGGTGACAGGGGCGCCCGCTTCTCGCCCTGGCGGGTGTTCACCCGAACGGTGACCACCAGGCGCTTGGTGGCGCCGTCGGCAGGCGCGTACCGGAGCTCGAGCGGCTCTCCCTTGCCCGGGTCGAGCAGCCGGGTCCCCGCCTCCGGGACCGCTTCGGGATCGACGGCGACGATCTCCGCGTCCTCGACCCCGTCGGCGGGCTCGACCACGGCGTCGGCGGGCGCCGGCGGCTCGGCCTCCGTTTCGGTTTCGGTGCACGCCGACGCCAGCCCGGCACCGATCAGCAAAGGTCGCAGCCACCCGATGGTTCCCCCGGCGCTCACCCGATCATCATCGAGCCCGAGGACCGCTCCGCTCAAGGGGCTCGTCTCGGATCGATCGGTGTCTCCCCCCACACTCGCGTCAACGGACCCGCACCCGATGTAGGTCCCTCCCCTCCGCACGTGCCCGCTCGCCCCCACGACGCGGCGAGCGAGAGCGCTCGGGCCTGCACCGCACGGGGATCGACCGCAGCTCGTTCGGCCGTATCGCTCGCTCCGCAGTCGACGGGTGAGGATCGTTGGGAATACGCGAAGGCGATGCGATCGAGGTGACGTGGGATGGGGACCGTCGTGCCGATCGGCGGCGCGTGCATCGCGACGGATGCAGGAACGACGAGCGCAGGTCGCAATCGACCGACCTCGGCTCGAAGGCACGGCCTTCGACGACGAAAGGCGGCGATCGGAAGCGAACGGGCGCGATCAGTCGTCGGTGTCGAAGGGGATCTCCACCGTGTCGAAAGCGAGGCCCGTGGCGGGGTCGGTCAGGGTGTAGGTGAGGTGGACGGGCTCGCCGTCGAAGTCGATGCGGTCGAAGTACACGAACCCCGCCTTCACGCGTCCGTCGGGCAGCGGGCCGGGTCGAAGGGCACGCTCGAGCATCCCGGGGGTGGGCAAGGAGACCTCGACCGTCTCGTCGTAGACGTACGCGTACTCGTAGGCGACACGGGGGCCCGGATAGTAGCCCCAGGCATACTGCACACCGGGCAGCTCGAGCGTCCCGTCGGGCCCGCGCGCCAACGTGGCGAGGGGTACCTCCGTGCGGCCTTCGAACGCGCCGGGGTGCATGGCGGCGTACACCGATCCGTCGGGCGCGACCAGGCGAAAATCGTGGTGGGAGACGGCGAGGGTCCGTCCGGTCTCGTTGGTCACCTGGATCCACACCGGCATCACGTCGTCGAGGATCGACTCGGGACCGTCCCAGGCATTGGGCGCGGCCACCATGCGTACCCCCGCCGAACGGGTGACCGACGCGCCCGCGGGGACGTCCGACGGCTCGCGCACCAAAGGGACGAGACGGTCGCCGTTCGAGCACGCCGCGCAGGCCAGCGCCGCGCAGACCAGCCAACGAACGGGATGGAACCGGTGCATGCCCGCAGCCTGAGCCGCCGAAGGGGGCCGTGCCAGCGAGGCGGAACGGCCGCGGCGCCACGGCGCCGAGGGTGAGAGGCTCTGCGGCAGCACGGCGACGGCCTCGGCGGGTCGGCCCAGGCTCACCAGCGCCTGGCCCTGGTCCGTCAGCGCGTCGGCCAGGCCCGGATCTTCGGGTCCCCGCGACTGCACCCGCACTTGCGCCGCCTCGCGGTGCAGCTCGAGCGCCTCTTCAGGGCGTCCTTCGTGCAGGGCGTGCTGGCCGAGGTCGTCGAGAACGTTGGCGCGAAGCGGGTCGTCCTCCGAGACGGCGTGCGCGCGAACCAGGCGCGCCCTCACACCGCACGACGGTCGGCCGACGGCACGTCGGCCCGACGCATCGTCGATTCCGGGCGAAGGGACGCCGGGCCGACGACGCCCGTGCACGCCCGCTCGATCAACCGAGATCGCCGTTCAGCGCCTGGAGGAAGACCGTTTCGAGGTCCTGCAGGGTGCAGGGCTTGGGGTTGGTCGCAAGAGACGGGTCGCGTTGTGCCAGTGGTGCGAGACGCCGGGCCATGGCCTCGTCGAAGCCGTCGACGCCCTGCAAGGTGTGCGGCAAGCCGAGGTCTCGCCGCAGATCCAGCATCCACTGCAGCACGCCGTCGAAGCCCAAAGTGGGGAGATCGAGGAATCGCGCCAGACGCTGCATCGACGGCTCGATCGCGTCGCGGTTGTACACCATGACGTAGGGCAGGAAGATCGCGTTCGCCGTGCCGTGGTGGAGCCCCGTCGCGCCGCCGAGCGGATGCGACAGCGCGTGAACCAACCCCAGCCCCTTCTGGAAGGCCGTCGCGCCCATGGAGGCCGCCATCATCATGTGCGTCCGCGCCGTGGCGTCGCGCCCCTGCGCGTAGGCGCGCCGCAGGTTCTCGTGGATGAGGCGCATGCCCTCCAGCGCGATCCCGTCGGCCATCGGATGGTACCCCGGGGCGCAATAGGCCTCGAAGCAGTGGGCCAGCGCATCCATGCCGGTCGCGGCGGTGAGGCCGGGAGGCAGGTCGAAGGTCACCTCGGGGTCGGCCAGCACCAGGCCAGGCTGCATCCGAGGGTGGAACACGATCTTCTTGGCGTGGTCGCGCTCGTCGACGATCACGCTCGCGCGCCCCACCTCCGATCCGGTACCTGCGGTGGTCGGCATGGCGATCATCGGGGGAATCTTCGCCGGGTCGGCGCGCTTCCAGTTGTCCCCGACGTCCTCGTAGTCGAACACCGAACCGGGATTGTCGGCCATCAGCGCGATCGTCTTGCCGACGTCCATCGCCGATCCCCCGCCGATCAGGACCAGCCCGTCGTGCTTGCCCCGACGGTAGCGCTCGACACCCCGGGTGACGTCCGCCTCGGTGGGATTGGGCTGGACCTCCGAGAACACATCGGCGTCGACCCCCTCCCGCGCGAGATCGTCGACGAGCGCGACGAACCACGGCAGCGCGGCCACCACGGGGTCGGTGACCACCAGGGGACGCCCCATCGCCAGCTCGCGGCAGGCCGATGCGAGCTCGGCTCGCCGACCGCAGCCGATCCGGTACGCGGTGGGGTAGTTGAAGCTTCCGACGGGGGGCGCGGTACTCATGGGTCCTCAGATGATCTCGAAGTAGCGGGCCAGGTCCCAATCGGACACGTGCCGACGGTACTGGCGATCCTCCCACTCGCGCGTGGCCGCGAAGTGGTCGACAAAGACGTCTCCGAACAGGTCGCGCGCCACCGCCGAGGCCCGAAAGCGTTCCGTGGCGGTGGTGAGCGTGGTGGGCAGCGGAGTACTGTGCGCGGTCCCGTCCTCGTAGGCGTTCCCCTCCACCGGCGGCGGCAGCTCGAGCCCCTCCTCGATGCCCCGCAGCCCCGTCCCGATGGCGGCGGCCAGCGCCAAATACGGGTTGGCGTCGGCGGGCCCGATGCGGTACTCGCTGCGCTGCCCCTTGGGCCCGCCCGGGATGGCTCGGATCGCCGTGGTGCGGTTCTCGATGCCCCAGTTCGCGGTCGTGGGGGCCCAAAAACCGGGAATCATGCGGCGATAGGCGTTTACGGTACTGCACACCATCGGCAGGACCTCGGGCAGGTACGCGACCTGACCGGCGACGAACGCCCGCATGGTCGCGCTCATCTGGTGCTCGGCGTCGGGATCGAAGAAGCGATTGGCGCCCGAGTCGGCATCGGCCAGCGACACGTGGATGTGGCCGCTCTGCCCCGGGTACTCGTTGCTGCACTTGGCCATGAAGGGGGCCATCAGGCCCCGGCGCTGAAACAGCGCCTTGGTGAAGGTCTTGAACAGCGCCGCCTTGTCGGCCGCCCGCACCGCGGTGTCGACCGAGATCGCCGCCTCGATCACCCCCGGCCCGGTCTCGGTGTGCAGCCCCTCGATCTCGCAGTCCATGGCGGCCATGGTGTCGAGCAGCTCGTGATAGATGTCGTGGTGCACCGAGCTGCGCAGCACCGAGTAGCCGAACATTCCGGGCGTGAAGGGTTGCAGGTTGCGGTAACCCTTCTCTCGCGCCGAACGGGGGGTCTCGTCGAAGACGAAGAACTCGTACTCCAGCGCGGCCATGGCCGAAAAGCCGAGACGCCGCGCCCGCTGCACCACGCGTTCGAGCACCGCCCGGGGACAGGCCGCCGCGTACTCGCCGGCGAACCCCCCGAGCATCAGGATGGTGTCCGGTTCGAAGGGGATCGTCCGCAGCGTCGACAGGTCGAGCACCACCGGGGCGTCTCGATACCCGGTGTGCCAGCCCGACAGCGTGGTGTTGTCGTAGAGCTGGTCGGCGCTGTCCCAGCCCAACACGACGTCGCAGAACCCGAAGCCCCCCTCCATCGCGGACATCAGCTTGCGACGGTCGACGTACTTCCCGCGCATCACGCCGTCGATGTCGAATACGCCGATCTTGTGGTGGCGAATGCCGCGATCGTCGAGGAACTTGCGGAGGTCTTCGAGGCTGCGAGGGCGTTCCATGGTGCTGCGCGATCCCGTCAAACGGTGGTCCGAAGGTGGAAGCTCTTGGGCCGCGTGACCTGCAAGAAGCCGAGGGTCGACAGCGAGCAGCCGACGCCCGAATCCTTGATCCCGGTCCAGGCCAACCCCGGATCGAGATAGTCACACCGGTTCAAGTACACGGTGCCCGCCTCCAGGCGGGCGGCGATCTCTGCGCCGCGATCGGCGTCAGTGGTCCACACCGACGCCGTCAGGCCGTAGGGGGAGTCGTTCGCCAGGCGAATCCCTTCCTCGAGGTCTCGGACCTTCATGATGCCGACGGCGGGGCCGAACGTCTCGTCGTGCATGAGCGCCATGGAGTGGTCCACCCGGTCGACGACCGCGGGCCCGAGATAGCACGGAGAGAGGTCGGGGACCTCGAAGTCTTCGGGTCGCACCACCGCGCGCGCCCCGGCGGCGAGCGCTTGCTCGACCTGGGACCGCACGTGCCGGGCGGCCCGGGCGTCGACCACGGGACCCAGCGTGGTCGCCGAATCGAGCGGGCTGCCGACCACGTATTGCCGGGTCTTGGCGGCGAACGCCTCGACGAAGCGATCGTACACGTCCTCGTGCACGTAGATGCGCTCGATCCCGCAGCACGACTGCCCCGCGTTGTAGAACGCTCCGTCGACGAGGTTCTCCACCGTGAAGTCGAAATCGGCGTCGGGCAGCACGAGCGCCGGGTCCTTGCCGCCCAGCTCCAGGCCGACGGCGATGAAGTTGTCGCGTGCCACGGTCCGGCTGATCTCGTGGCCGCCTTGCACCGAGCCGGTGAACGAGACGTAGCCCAGGCGCCGAGTCGCGATGATCTCGGCGGCCGTGCCGTGGTCGACGGGGAAGGCCTGGATCAACCCTTCGGGGGCGCCGGCCTCCACGAACGAGCGCTCGAACTGGTCGGCGACGAGCGCGGTCTGGCTGGCGTGCTTGACCAGCACGGCGTTGCCCGCGAGCACCGACGGTACGATCACGTTGACCGCGATGAGCAGCGGGTAGTTCCAGGCCGCGATGTCGAGCACCACCCCGACGGGCTCGCGGCGGATGAAGCGACGAATCCCGGGCTTTTCGGGGAGCACCTGGTCGGCGAGAGCCTCGGCGGCGATCGAGCACAGGTGCTCGGTCCGCTCCACCATCCCCCGCTCGAACTCGCTGCGGGCCTGACCGACCGGCTTGCCCATCATCCGGCTGATCTGCTCGGCGTACTCGGGCAGGTGGGCGCGATAGGCCTCCAGCATCTTTCGGCACAGCTCGATGCGTTGGGTCAACGGCGTCGTCCGCCACCCTCGTTGCACCGCTTCGGCGCGATCCAGGCGCCCGATCGCCTCCTCGAAAGAGAGGTTCCGAAACGCATACGCCACGCGCCCGTCGATGGGGCTGAGGATGTCCGGCATGGCGAAAAAGGTACTCCCGCCGAGGCCGAAGCGGTACGGATCGCCGTGATCGCCCGACGTTCGTAGCTGCGACGCGGCCCGACCCGGGGTTGAGGTATGCTCCGGGGCTCCCGATGCGAAAGTGGAGCCTGCCGGATCTGGCGCTGGACCGTCCCGTGACGGTGGGCATGGCGCTGTGCGCGGTGCTCCTGCTGGGCGTGGTGGGGGTGCTGAAGATGCCCCTGTCGTTCCTTCCGCTCGATCAGGCGCCGCGCTTGTTCGTTCGGGTCAACATCACGCGCACCAGCCCCGAGGTGATGGAGCGCGAAGTCATTCGCCCCCTCGAGGAGCAGATCGCGGGCATCCGGGACCTCCAGCGCATCCAGGTGGGGAGCGGATCGTGGGGCACCCGGATCAACCTGGACTTCGAGCCCGGCACCGACGTGGACGCCCGCAAGATGGAGCTGCGCGATCGCATCGAGCGCGTGCGGCCACAGTTGCCCGAGTTCGTCCAGAGCCTGGAGATCGGCAGCTACACCAACTACGACGACCCGATGATGGAGCTCGTCATCTCCAGCGGGACCGACCTCTCCGAAGACTACTACCTGATCGAGGAGCGCATCGTCCGTCGATTGGAGCGCATCCCGGGCGTGGCTCGCATCGCGCTCGAAGGCGTCTCGCCGCACGAGTTGGAGGTCGCCGTCGACGTGGAAGAGGCCGGGCGCACCGGCGTGTCGCTCGAGGAGCTGGGCGCGACCGTACGTCAGGCCCGCCAGGGGCGGAGCCTGGGGCTGGTGCGCGGTGAAACCCAGTCCCCCGGGGTGCGCAGCCCTGCCCTGCCCGCCGATCCCTCGCGGCTGGCGGCCATCCCCTTGCGGCGCGCGGCCTGGACGCTGCCACAGGCCCGACGGGCGCAAGGCGGCGATACGGGACAGGGCGTCGGCGACGACGCGACCGGTCCCCCCGACCCCCGCTTCGCCACACTCGGCGAGGTGGCGTCGATCGAGATCCATCCCCAGGAGCAACGGCGAGGCAAGCGGCTGAACGGGCGCCGGGCGATCGACATGGAGGTGTTCGCCTCCGCCGGCGCCAGCCAGGTCGACGTCAGCCGCGAGATCCGGAAGACCCTGGCGGAGTTGGCCGAGGACCCGGCGCTGGACGGAATCGACGTGCTGGTGATCCGCGATCAGGGGACGGTGATCGTCGACACCCTCGCCGACCTCCGCGACGCCGGGATTTGGGGCGGCATCCTCGGGGTGGTGGTGTTGTTCGCGTTCCTTCACCGGCTCAGCACCACGTTCTCGGCCGCCGTCAGCATCCCGCTGGGGCTCACCGCCGCGTGTGCGGTGTTGTTCATGCGGGGCGACGAGCTCAACTGCGTGGTCATGCTGGGGCTGGTGCTGGGCGTCGGCATCCTCATCGACAACGCCGTGGTCATCGTGGAGGCGATCGCCCAGCACACCCGGCGCGGCATCCCGGTGAGCGAGGCCGCGCGGTTGGGCGCCCGCGAGGTGAGCTTCGCGGTCATCGCCTCGACCATGTCCACGGTCATCGTTTTCCTGCCCCTGCTGATGGGCAACCCCGTCGACAAGCAGTCGGTCTACCTGCGTCCGCTGGGCACCACGTTCGCGATCGGCCTGATCGCGAGCCTCTTGGTCAGCCAGACCGCGGTGCCGCTTCTGATGGGACGGATCCTCGAACCGCGTCCCAAGGCCATCACCCACCCCGTCCTCGACCGGATCACGGCGGTGTACGCATGGATCATCGACCGCACCCTGCGGTGGCCCCGGCTGACGGTCGCGGTGGGCATCGCGCTGGCGGCGTCCAGCGTCTACCCGGTGATGCGTCTCAACCTGCGGCTGGGCGACGCGGAGTTCAAGGCCGACAACCTGCCGATCCGCCTGGAGATCGCCGGGAGCACCAGCTACGAGAAGGTGGAAGAGCTAGTGATCGTGCTGGAGGATGCCCTTTTGCGGCACAAGGACCAAGTCGGCATCGACGCGGTGTCCTGCTCGTTCTCCGATCACTGGTCGAACTGCCGCGTCTACCCTTCGGAAGCATTCCAGAGCGAGCACGAGGTCGAGGCCTTTCAGGCGAAGATCCAGGCGATCCTTCCCGAGCAGATCGGCGTGACCTATCGCCTCGGAGAGCGCGAGGGTGACTGGCGGGAGAATCGTGAGCGAGACGTGGTCGAGTTCGCGATCAAGGGCGAGGACATGGGCGAGCTGATGCACCTGGCGGAGGAGGTCGCCGCCCATCTGCGGGTGCACCTCCCCAAGGGCAATCGCGACGATCCTGAAGGCGGCGGCTACGACACCATCACCACGCCCTTCACCGACGGCGCGCAGGAGCTGCACGTGGCGCTGGAGCGCGATCGCCTACAACGGCTGGGGCTGACCCCCGACGAGGTGGCCCAGCGGGTGTCGCTCGCCTTTCAGGGGGTGCCGCTCGGAACCGTGCGAGGCGAGCGGGGAGAGCTGCAGCTCCGTATGGCCGTCGACAACACCGACACGGGGCTGCAGACCCTCCGCGACCTCCGCCTTCCGGTGGCCGGCGGCCGGGAGGTGACCCTGGGAAGCATCGCGAACATCGGCCTGACGCGACAACCGTGGTGGATCCAACGGGTCGACCGCCAGACGGAGGTCCGCCTCAAAGTGCGGTTCTTCAGCACCGACATGAAGGCGAACTGGCAGGCCGTCGCCCGGGCCATGGACCGCTTCGTGTTCCCGCCCGAGTACGGCTGGGGGCGGGGCACGCAGTGGCGGCAGCAGCGAGAGGCGAGCAACGAGATGCTGATCAATCTCGGCCTGTGCATGCTGCTGGTCTACGCGGTGATGGCCTCGCTGTTCGAGAGCTTCTTGCAGCCGTTCGGGATCCTGCTGACCTGCTTGCTGGGCTGCTTCGGTGCACCGTGGGCCTTGTGGGCCACCGGCACCACGCTCGACACGACGGCGGTGGTGGGGTTCTTCATTCTGATCGGCATCGTGGTCAACAACGGGATCATGCTGGTCGACAAGGTGACCCAGCTACGCGCCAGCGGCGTGCCGCGGGTCGAGGCCCTGCGCATCGCCGGTCAGACGCGTCTGCGACCCATCTTGATGACAGTCACCACCACGGTGCTGGGTCTGGTCCCCATGCTGATCCACCACCCCACCTTGGCGGGCATCTACTACCACGCGATCGCGATCGTCGTGGCGGGTGGGCTCGTCACCAGCACCTTCATCACGATCGTGTTCTTGCCGGCCGCCTACACCCTCCTGGAGGGTCTGGCGGACACGGCGCGTACGACCTGGACGCGGGTTCTGAGACGATGAGCGTGGTGGAGGCGACCGAGGTCCGCATCGACAAGTGGCTGTGGGCCGCACGTCTGTTCAGGACGCGTGCTTTGGCCTCCGCGGCGTGCGTCGCCGGGCACGTGAAGGTGAACGGAATCTCGGTCAAGGCCGCCAAGAACGTGCGGGTCGGCGACAGGCTCGAGGTGAGGACCCCGGGCGGACCCAAGGTGTTGGAGGTCGTCGGACTCTCCGACCGGCGCGGGCCGGCTCCCGTGGCACGCACCCTGTACATCGATCACACGCCGCCGCCTCCTCCCGAGGACGCGGCACCCGTCGTCCGCCGCGAGCGTGGAGCCGGACGGCCCAGCAAACGCGACCTTCGGAGGCTTCGAAAGCTCCGCGGGTGGTGAGCGTTCCTCCCACGCCGAGCGTGGACCATGCGCGGGAGGACGCGGAGCAAAACCGGGGTGTGCCCGACCCCGCCGGCAGGGCCCATGCAACGAGATGGACGGTGACGCGTCAGCAGGGGCAAGCTCCACGGGCCATGCCGCACGCTCCTTGCAACCCCCTTCGCTCGATCCTGGCCCTGGCGTGTGCGGGCCCGCTTTCGGCCTGCGACACGATCACCGAGGCGCTGGGTGGCGACGCCGAGTCGACGGAGGTCGCCGAGACCAAGACGGACGCACCCGAGACGAAGGACGTCGAAAAGGTCGAGGAAAAGAAGGAAGACCCCGCACCCGAGACCAAGGCCGCCGAGACCAAGATCGAGGCCCCGCCCGCGATCCCGCCCCTCCCCGAGGTCCCGGTGCCGCCCGAGCCCCAGGGGCCGCTGGTGCTGACCGAGTACACCATCGATCCCGGCGCGTTCTTCGGCGGCGGGATGCAACGGCTCCTGGTGAAGGGAAAGATCCGGGAGAAGATCACCCGCGGCACGATGGTCCAGGCCAAGGCCTCGTGCAAGGACGGCGATCGCGTGGTGACCGACGTCATCTACACGTATCCCGAAGGCGGCGTGGACATCGCCGAGCTGGCCGTCGATGCCGAGGTCACGCTGGCGGGATCGCTGTTCGGCCAGGGTGCCCCTCCGACGAAGCCGTCGCCCTGCCAGATCGAGTACAAGATCGGCGGTGCGGGCGGGGGACCATCGCTGAGCTTGGGCCAGTCCTGCTGGGACGGCACCCAGATGAAGGCCGGGGCCTGTGATCCTCCCATTGTGCCTCAGGCCATGTCCGAGCCCGGCGACCCGATGAAGGTCGAGCAGTTGAGCCTCACCTCCGCACCGAGCTTCGGCACCGCGCACTCCCTCCACGTGGCCTACTACCTGCGGTTCAACGAGCCCTTCGACGCCCGAGCCCAGGTCTCGCTCAAAGCGAGCTGCGCCAGCGGGAGCAAACAGCTCGTGGACGTCGCGTACGTCAGCCTGCTCACGGGCGCCTTCGAGCTCGGCGCGGGCGAGTCCGTGTACCGCACCGCGGGCCTGTTTTGGGACACCAAGTTCGGCTTCACCGAGCAACCCAAGCTCTGCGACCTGACCATGGTGCACTCGGTGCCCGTCACCTTCGATCGGTTCGAGCGCAGGGATCTGTACCGGGCTTGTCTGCGCGACGGCCTGTTGACCACGGGGGCGTGCGATCCATCGGTGCCGCCTACCCCGCCGCCGGCTCCGGTCGAAGCCGACAGCGTGGAGCTGGGCGATGTTCAGCTCGCGCTGGTCAATGCCTGGGGCGCCGCCGAACAGTTCCAGCTCGATGTCCACGCCGAGGCCACGGTGCGAAAGCCCGTCGATCAGAACGCCGGGATCACGGCGAAGATCACGTGCAAGGTGGGCAAGACCGTCCGCCTCGAGAAATCCTTCATGTGGGGCGTGGACTTCGCCTTCGTGGCCCCCGGGGAGACGAACCTCATGTCCACGCAGGCCTTCGTCGGCGCGCCCATGGAGGAACGGCCCAAGAGCTGCGAGGTCGAGCTGCTCGCCGGGCCGCGGTGGTCCACCAGCGGCGACGAGGGGCACACGCTGGGCAAGTTCTGCCTCAAGAAGGACAAGGTGAAGAAGGGCAAGTGCTGACCGAGCCGGCACGCACGGCACCGGCTCTGCACAGCCTCACGACACGAGGGAGAAGGCGGAGCCGAGGCACTCGATCAACGCGACGGCGACCGCCCAGCGCGGCGTCGCGGCGGAGCTCTCGGAGCCGCCTTCGTGCACCGCGGTGCGGGGATCGGAGTTCGCGGCCGGCTCGATGGCGACGGCCGGCGCGAGGTCGCGACGGGTGGGCGCGTCCGCGTCGACACGGACCGGCGTCGGCCGGCCCTCGGGTTCGCGCGGTGAAGTGACGGCATTGCCGAGCGCCGCGATCCTCCGTCGGGGCGCCGCGTGGGGGACGTGGATCGACGCCGGGATCCGACCCACCTCGTCGCGAAGCAGGCGACGCTGCGCCTCGGGCTCGCCCGGCGACACGGACGCCACACGACGACGGATGCTGTCGGTCGCACGTCGAATGGGCGTCACCAGGGCGTGGGGTTGCCGCACGTCCAACTCGACCACGATGAGCCGGTGCTGCGCGCCGCGCCCGCGCGCGAACGCCTCGGCCAGAGCCCGCTGACGGGACGGAGGGAGCGCGGGGCTGGCGACGACCACGAACACGGTGGGAGCGCGTGTTTCGTCGAGGATGTCCGCGAGCATGCTCTCGTGCTCGTCGATGCCGGGGAGCACGCGCGGGATCAGGCCGCCGGAGGCCAGCGCGGGGAGCACGGCGCGGAGAGGCTCGGCGTCGATGCGAGCGCAGCAAAGGACCACGGGCAGGACGAGACAGTCGCCCACGGGCCGTCGGGCTGCGGTCGTACGGCACACCGGCTTGGCGTGAATGAGCTGGGCTGCGACGGTCACGGGCCTTTCCATCGGCCGGCGGCGCCCCGACTTGAGGCCGGGCGCGTCCCGGAAACGAGGTCGGACTCGGTGTCCAAAGGTGCGGCCTCGGTCCACATGAAACGCAGATTCGCCTCCACACTGGCTCCCCTTCTCTTGTCGGTCGCATGCGGCGAGATCGGCGGAAGCCGCGCGGACGGTGGCTCGGCGCTGGGCTCGGCCAGCGCTACCGACACCGAGGGCAACGACGACGCGTCCACCGACGACGGCGCGGACGGAAGCGGCGGGTCCACCGGAGAGGCGTGCGACGAGACGTGCGAAGGGGTCTGCATCGACGACGTGTGCTGCCCCGAAGCGTCGGCCTGCCAGGACGTGTGCTGCGCGGACACCGAGGTGTGCTCGTTCGGCGAGTGCGTCACACCCGGTGCCGACTGCATCGACGCCAGCGAGTGCGACGGCGACGAGTACTGCGAGTACTCGCTGGGCGAACCCGCCGACGAAGGCGGCAGGGGTATGTGCCAGGGCGGGGCGTCGTTGGCGACCGGCAAGTGCCTGCCCAAGCCCCCCGAGTGCCCCGAGGGCGTAGTGCCCGAACCGGGCGAGACGCTGGAGTGCCTGCCTCGGTGCGAGGTCATCCCCGGCAAGAGCTTCTCTCCGACGGTGAAGTACGCGTGGGCCGGAGGCGACGCGATGATGGCCCCTGTCGTGCTGCCGCTCGACGACGACAACTGCGACGGGATCGTCGACGAGCGAGACATCCCGGAGATCGTCTTCGCGACGTTCGACAACGGCGCGTACACGGTGGACGGCACGCTGAGGGCGATCTCCATCGTCGACGGCCAGGTGGTCGAGAAGTGGAGCGCGCGTCCGGTGGTGGACGGGATCAACCCGGGCCTGTCGATCGCCGGCGGCGACATCGACCACACACCTGGAAACGAGATCGTGGTCTGTACGGAAACCGGAAAGGTCCGCGCGTTCGATCACGACGGCAGCGAGCTGTGGATCTCGGACTACGCGGGGGGATGTTTCATGCCCTCCATCGCCGATTTCGATCAGGACGGTGCCCCCGAGATCCTGGTGGAGGGCGCGATCCTGGACGGAGCCACGGGCGCGATCGAGGCGACCTTCGTGGCGCAGTCGTCGGTGGTCGCCGCAGACATCGACAGCGACGGCCTGCTGGAGGTCGTGGGGCCGCACACCGCCTACCAGGCGAACGGAACGGTCATCGCCACCACCGGGCTGGGCGGGCGGCACCCGGCGGTCGCCGACCTCGACGGGGATGGACGCCCCGAGGTGACGACCATCGACTTCGACACCCACAAGCTGATCGTCTGGCGGTACGACCCACAGCAGCCAAACGGTGCCACGGTGGTGCGACAGGGCATCGACATCGACGCGGGTAACCCCCCGTGCTCGGGGGACACCGGCGGGGGACCGCCGACCATCGCGGATTTCAACGGGGACGGTACCCCGGACGTGGGGGTGGCCGCGGGCATCGGATACGCGGTCTTCGACGGGGCGGCGCTGACCAACCCGTTGGTGCCCGACGTCGACACGCTGTTGTGGCTCACCCCCGCGACGGACTGCTCGTCACGGCAGACCGGCAGCTCGGTGTTCGATTTCGACGGCGACGGAAGCGCGGAGGTGGTCTACGGGGACGAGCAATACCTGCGCATCTACGACGGCCAGACGGGCACCGTGTTGTTCGAGACGTGCAACACCACGGGCACGCTGTGGGAGTACCCGCTGGTCGCGGACGTCGACAACGACGGACACGCCGACATCGTCGCGGTGTCCAACAGCTACTCGTCGATCGTCTGCCCCGCCGACGACTCCAAGCAGCGGGGAGTGCGGGTCTTCGGCGACCAGGAGGGTCGGTGGGTGAGGACCCGGCGCATCTGGAATCAGCACGCCTACCACGTGACCAACGTGGAGGAGGACGGGTCGATCCCCACCGTCGAGATTCCCAACTGGACCGTGGCGCGGCTCAACAACTTCCGCCAGAACGTCCAGCCCGAGGGCGAGTTCTCGGCGCCCGATCTGATCCCGACCGTGCTGTCGCACTGCACGCCCAACGAGTTCGGCATCGTGGCGCGCGTGCGAAACATCGGCCAGGCCGCGGTCCCTCAAGGCGTGCCCGTCGGGTTCTATGCAGGCGATCCGGACGCAGGCGGGGCGCTGATCGGCACGCTGCACACCACGAAGGTGCTCTACCCCGCGGAAGCCGAGGACCTCTTTCTCCTGATCGACGAGAGCTGGGAGGAGCTCCGCACCGGCGCGGAGCAGGCCTGGGTGGTCGTCGACGACGGGAACCCGGCGCACGCCTGGCAGGAGTGTCGGGTGGACAACAACCGCGCCTCGGGGGACGTGCGCTGCGCCGCCGCGGGCTGATCCGGGCTCAGTTCCGCACGACCAGCCAGAGGCGCTCGGCCTGGATCTCGCCCGCCCAGGGTTCGGACCGGTGGGGAGAGGTCGACGCGGATCGGACGGTCTTGACGACCCCCTCCACCCGGACCTCCGAGCCGACGTCGATGATCTCCACCTCGGAGCGAAGCTGGACGCCGTAGCGTTCGAGCAGGTCCCGATGCAGCGACGAGAGATCCTCGCCGGCGTCGACGTGGACGAGCACCCGCGAGCGCCCGTTGCTCAACACGAAGTCGACGGCCTGCCGAGCCTCGATCTGGAACGCGCGCGAGTTGTGGGCGGTGGCCCCATCCATGCCGACCGTCGTGGCGGGCGGCCACGCCCGGTACTCGATCGCCACGCAGGCGCGACCGTCGAGGGGATCGCGGAGCACCTCGAGCGGCTCGACGCGGCCTTCGACCTCCACGCGCCCCTGACCGAGGCGGGCGAGGTCGGCGACCGCGCGGTACCGGCGGCGCCAGAGGCGTGAGAGCCAGCCCATGGCCGGCCAGTCTAGCCGCTCGCCTGGATGAAGATCTTCCCGCTGGGGATGGAGTAGGTCACCTTCCACGTCTCCATCAGCGCGGTGTTGACGTACCCACCCAGCTCGAACGCGGTGGCCTCGATGAGGCCACCCAGGTTCTGATCGGGCGGATTGTTGACCAGCACCAGCCCGCCGACGCCCGGGAGGTCGACGCTTCCGATCTTCAGGCCATCGATGTAGACCATCTTCAGACCGGCGTCCGGATCGTCGACGTCGTCGAGCTCCCGGGGCAGCTTGCCGCTTTTCAGGTAGTGCTTGCGGGTCACGGCCAGGCCGGCGCGATAAACGCCACCGAAGTAGACGTAGAACTCGTGGTCGGATCCCTCGAGCCGGATGGGCACGGCGGGGGCGTGCACCACACCGGTGGACACCAAGATGAGCGGTGCCTCGGCAGCGCCCGCGGGGGCGGACGCCGGGACGTCCTTGCTCAGCGTCAGGCTCTTGTTGGGGAAGTCGAAGGTGATGGCGCCGAGGCTCTGCAGCGCCTGGCGACCGAGGATCAGCCCCGGTCGCTCGCCCATGGCGGCCTCGTAGGGCTCAAGCGACTGCACGATGGCCGGCACGTTCTCGAGCGAGAGATCGCCGAACTGAATCTTGGGAACGATGACGATCCCGGCCTCCTCGCTCTGCCCCGGTGGGATGAACTTCCCCACCGGCTTCAGCCCGAGCTGCTTGGCCAGCTCGTCGTCGATGATGCTCTCCTCGCGGATCTCGAAGAAGATCACCCGGGCGAACTCGTCGCCGACGGTGGCGCCCGTGTACTTCATCCCGACGTTGTGGTCGATGTTGGCGTCCGAGGACCCCGACGTGCCGGAGACCTGACAAAGCGGACCCTTGCCCTGCAGAGGCCGGATGAATCCGGCGAACGCCTGCACCAGCGGCAACCGCGGGTCTTCGGCCGGCAGGCGCTTGAACACCTCGTCGAGCACCTCGACTGCACGGTCGGCGTCGCAAACCGCGTAGTAGCTGGCGAGCTTGGCCAGGTTGGGATCGACCTGCGTCTTGTCCTGCGCCAGCACGGCGTCGAGGACGGCGAGCGCCTCCTGGTGGCGACCCGCCGCCTGCAGGTTGCGCGCGAGGCCCAGACCCGCACCGTAGTTGTCGGAATCGAGCTCGATCGCCTTCTTGTAGGCCTCGGTGGAGCCCTCGAAGTCCCCGGCTCGCCACCGGGCGGCGCCCAAAACGGCGTGGGCGTCGGCGTTGTTCGGGTTCTCGGCCAGTGCCTCTTCGGCCCGCTTGGCGGCCGAGACGTAACGGCCATTGGCCAGATCCTTGTTCGCGACCTCGATCAGCCCGGCGACCTTGGCCTCCTGCTTGGCCTCTTCGACCGCGCGCTCGATGTCGGCCTTGCTCTGCCCGGGTTTCCGGCTGCCCTTGCCGCCCTTCTTGCAGGCGGGCAACGACAGGCCCAACGCGAGGGTCATGGCGCCGAGGAGGAGGCGCTGGCCGAGGAGCTGCTTGGCTCGAAGCATCGATCTCTCCTGAGAGGTGAGCGCCGCGCAGCATACCGACCCCCGGACGCCGCGCCAACTCGTGCCGACGGCGGGGCAAATCGCCGGGGGAAGGCCCTGGCGTGCCGCGACCCGCCCGCGACCAACGGCAGGGACCGTGGCCGCTTACGCCTGGGGGAGCCCGAGCCGCCCACGGCTCGCCGGGCATGGGCGGGGTACGCCGGGCGGGTGCGACCGGCTCCGCGCGCGGGAGAACCCCGACGGGTCTCGCCGCACCTGGGCTCCGTGCACGCACGGGACGGAGGTCAGTCGCGCGAGCGCGCCTGGAGCAGGACGTCGATCCGCTCGGCGAGCGCTTCGAGCAGGGCGCGACCGCCCTGGGCGTGCCGCTCGAACACGGCCCGCGCGCCACCGAGGAGCTCTCGCTCCTCGTTCGAGAGGGTCTTGGCGGTCACCACCACCACGGGGATCCTCGCGAGCCGTGGGTCCTTGCCCATGGCATCGAGCACCCCGAAGCCGTCCATCACGGGCATCATGAGATCGAGGATGACGAGGTCGGGAGTCTCGTCCGCCATGGCGCGGAGGCCCGCCTGGCCGTCGGTCGCCTCCCGCACGGTGTGCCCGGCCGATTCGAGATGGCGGCGGATGAGATCGCGGCTGTCGGGATCGTCGTCGACCACCAGGATGGTCGCCGACCCGGCGCGACAGTGACGGCCGAGCACCGCCGCCAGGCGGTCGACCTGCACCGGCTTCATGAGAAAGTCGACCGCTCCCAGCGCGAAGCCGACGTCGCTCTTGTCGAGGATGGTCAGGAGCACGACCGGGATGTCGCAGGTGGCGGGGTTCGCCTTGAGCTCGGTGAGAACCCCCCAACCGTCGAGCTCGGGCATCATGACGTCGAGTACGATGGCGTCGGGCTCGAGCTCCCGCACGAGCTCCAGGCCACGTAACCCGTTCTCGGCGGCGAAGACCTCGAACCCGTGCTTGTTCAGGGCGCGGTGCAGGAGATCCTGAATGGTGGGGTCGTCGTCGATCACCAGCACGCGGTGGCGCTTGCCGGTCGTCGACAGGGCGGGGGACGTGGGCGGGGAGGTC
>CAZYSW010000033.1:0-20572 GCA_964650105.1 uncultured Nannocystaceae bacterium | reverse complement strand
CGGCGGGGTCCTGGTCGTCGGGGTGCAGCGGCAGGTTGGGACAGGCGAGCACGCCGACGACGGGTCGGCCGTCCACGACGAGCGCCAACGCCACCGCGTACTGCTCCTTCCGAAGGAACCCCTTGGTGCCGTCGACGGGATCCAGGGTCCAAAACCGGGGCCGATAGCTCTCCGTCCGTCCACGATCGATCCACGCCAAGATCTCGGCGCGGCTCGGCGACCCGACCGACCGCAAGTGCATGTGAACCTGCTCCAGGAAAGACTCGCCTTCCGGGCGCCGCAGCATGCTCGAGTCTTCCTCGGCGATGATCGGGTCGTCGGGAAACGCCTCGGCGAGCGTCGCGCACACGAGTGCTTGAGAGGCGAAATCGGCGACCGTGACCGGGCTTCGATCGGCTTTCTCGAGAGCCCGAGCATCGATCTGCGATTGCACCGCGCGGCAAACCCCGGCCGCACGCCTGACCGCCTCTTTCGCGACCTCGTGCTCGGCGTGGTACGTGTGCGTCATCGAGCCCTTCCTTTCGGGGTGCGTGCAGCGGGGCCTATCGAGGGCCTCAGGAGAGATCGAAGAACTTTCGGCGACGCAGGACTTCGATGACGCGCTCGACCGCTGCGTCCGGACCGCCGTCGCCGGGTTCGATGCGAACGTCCGGCGCCCGGGGCTCCTCGTAGGGCGAGGAAATGCCGGTGAAATCGGGGATTTCTCCGGCCCGGGCCCGAGCGTACAACCCCTTGGGATCACGCGATTCGCAGACCTCGAGCGGCGTCGCGACGTGGACCAGGACGAAACGGTCGGCCCCGATCCGCTCCTTGGCTTGCCGGCGCGAGGCCTCGAACGGGCTGATCGCGGAAACGAGCACCAACACCCCGGCCTCCGCGAACAGGCGCGCAACCTCGGTAAAGCGCCGGAGATTCTCCGCCCGGTCCTCGGCCGAAAAGCCCAGGTCGGCAGTCAGCCCGGTGCGAACAGCGTCACCGTCGAGCAGAAACGTCCGGCGCCCTTCCGCGTACAGGCGACGATCCAGAAGCCGAGCGAGGGTCGTCTTTCCCGACCCACTCAGCCCGGTGAACCACACGACGCCGCCACGATGACCGGCGAGCCTCTCGCGGTCCCTGGTCGTCAAGTGCGGCTCGTTCGATGGACCAGGGCGGGACACGGCGCGAGGGTAAACCCGGCTCGATGACCTGTAAACGCAGGCTCCGGCAGCCCGCGGTGGACGTCGCGTGTCTGGAGAATGCCGTCGGCGGCGGCGCTGGCAAGGCGCGAGACCGAAAGAACGTCGAGCATGGTTCGAGGGTCGAGCAACGCAGTCAGCATCGTCGGAGGCGGCGTCAATCGGGGCGCGGGGCCTCCATCACGGGCTGCAAGGCCTGCTGCTCCCGCGCAAACCGGAGCCTGGTCAAAAAGCAGCTTGATCCCTGCGCTCTCGGATGTCCACCCAGTCGAGGGGCCGCTCCCGCGTTCGCTCGACGAACGTCGAGCACGTGAGCTCGACGCCCATCCACGCGCCGAGTCTGCGAAGATCGCGATCGAACACGCGTTCGAGCTGAGCGCGTCGAGCCTCCCCCAACACGGGGCGCTCCCGCATCATCCACAGCCGCTTGATCCGATCGCGGACCCACCGAGGAACGAAGCGCCTTCGGATGAACGAGATGCCCGGTGCATGGACGATGGCGTCGCGCAATCGACTCTGCCGCATGCGCTCCGCCGACACGTTCTGGGCGCCGAGGTCCTTCCAGACCGGTGCCCCCCGGTAGCCGATGAAGCGACACACCCGCTCGAGCGCCTCACCGGGATGCTTGCGCAGGTGGTCGAAGAAGACCGGGAGCACGCGAGCGGGACCAAACGCCTCCAGCCACGGCTCGAGCTGCATGGCATAGCGACCATAGTCGACGAGCGTGGGCTCGCGCTCGAGCGCCTCCTCCAGACTGCAGTCGAGGACGCGCTGCGTCCATTCGTGGATGTAGTGCGAAACGAGCCGGTCGATCGGATGGCGCATCACGTAGATGAACTTCGCGTCCGGCAAATGCTCGGCGACCCGTTCGACGACTCCCGGGTACCGCGGGAGCTTGGTGTAGTGCGTCGACGACTCGCCGGCCAGCACGCCCGAGGGTGCCCCCTCGAATAGGCTCCAGTACCAATCCAGGCCCCGCGCCCACTGATCCTCGTCGCTGAAGAAGTTGGGCTCCTTGGGCCGTGACATGAAAATGCCAGGCTGCGCAGCGAGCTGCTCGTGGAGCGTGCTCGTCGCGCTCTTCATCGCCCCAACGATCAAGAAATCCGGGCCCCGCGGCACGACCCCCCCCGCGCCAACCTAGCACGCTCAACGCGATGCGAATCACCGACCGAGTGGACCAGTCGGCCAGTCCAGTGCCGCCTTCGCGGTCGCTCGTCGAGTGTGCTTCGCTTTCGACCTATCCTCGACGAGCGGCGAACGCCATGGTCCAGGGAAAGACCAGCGGAGTCTCCAGGATATCGAACCGTCGCCCCACGAACTCGAGGAACCCGCGCCGTCCCCAATGGTTCACGTGCTCGGGATCGTTGCCGAACGCCATCAGGTGCTTTCCCCGCAGAAAGTTCAGCCCCCGAAAAAACGGCTCCCACGGCACGCTGAGGATCAAGTGCTTGCGCGAGAGCTGCTCGAGGATCGGGAGCATATCGTGGGGCTGCTCGATGTGCTCCAGCACCTCCAGCATCAGAACCATGTCGAACTGACGACCATCGCGCGCGAGATCACGCGCGTCCATGCGCTCGAGCTGCGCACGATCGCCCAACCGTTCGCGTGCTTCCTCGATGGCGGACCCCGATATGTCCACGCCCGCCAGTTCCACGCCGAGATCCGCGTCGGCCAACACCTGGAGGATGTACCCCTCTCCACAGCCGATCTCGAGGATCGTTCGGGGGCGATGCGCTCGCACGAGTCGAAGGACCTCCGCCTTGAAGCGACGCAGGAGCGCGCGCTGGATCGGGTTCTTGCTCTCGTGCTTCTGCTTGTTTCCGTAGTTGGAGGCCATGAGGGTCGGAAACCTGATCGTTAGCGTAGCTTGCGCCCCGTCGATGCGCCTGGAGCATAGCGCGGCCGGCACACCACGGCAGGAACCTGGTGGCTCGAACAGCTGCAGGCGCCGGAGCAGCTCACGCCGCCGCGGCGAGCTTGCTCACGGCCTCCGTTGGTCGGAAATTTCCGGCAGAGAGCATCCGCGGACCAAGGAGGTAGTATGGGCCCCTCGCCGCAGAGCAATGGACGCCCAAGCTTCGCCCCACCGCGACGACCCCCCGGTTCCGGCCCGCCTACGAGCGATCGACGGCTTGGTCCGAGCAGCGACGTCATGGCTGGCGTTGACGCTCGCCATCGCGGTCGCCCCGGCCCTCGCCGTGTGGCCTCTCCTGCACTTCGACGAGATCGAGTTCGTCCTCGAGAACAAGCTCGACAGCGATCTGCGGGTCGACATCTTGGAAGCGATGGCGCTTTCCGCCGTCTGCGTCTTCGCGTTCTACGTGGCAACCCACTTCTGGCTGCGGAGCAAGCGAGCCGCGGTCGATTTCGCCACGACATGCCGCGAGCTCAATCGCTACACGTTCGTCACCCTCACGTTCCCGATCGTCACGGGGCTCCTGTACCGGGACATGGAGGCGCACCACGAGATCTTGACGCTGACGCTCATCGCCATCGTCACCGGGTTCGCCGCCGTGTTCATCTACCGGCTGCACGAGCTCGTCGACATGCGAACTCGGCAACGGCCGAAGGCCCCCACCTGGAAGCACTGGTTGGGGGTATGCCTCCTCTTTGCGTTCTACGGTGGGTATCTCTCCTTCCTCGCGTTGCTGGACCATCGCAACCTCGGCACGCACATCTACGACCTGGGCATCTACGACAACATCTTCTGGAACACGACGTTCGACGACTTCCTGGGCTGCTCCTACTGCAAGCTGGACAACCACATCTCCGCCCACTTCGACCCTCTCATCTTCCTGTTCACCCCGATTTACCGACTGGCGCCCGATGCCGAGACGATCCTCGTCCTCCAGAGCGTCTGGCTCGGAATGGGGGTATTCCCGCTGTTTCTGCTCGCGCAACGACGGCTCGGAAACCCTCGCCTGGCGCTCGTATGCTGCGCGATCTACGTGCTGTATCCGGCACTGCACGGGGTGAACCTCTTCGACTTCCACTCGCTCACGATGGTCGTGCCCACGATCATCTGGCTCATCTACTTCATCGATTCGGGTGCGAAGGTCCCACTTTGGATCGCGCTCGCCTTGATGCTGATGACGCGAGAAGACATGCCGCTTTTGGCCTGCTTCTTGGGGGCATACGCCATGCTCCAGCGGCGCCACCTGACAGGGCTGCTGATGGTGTTCGTCTCGCTGACGTACCTGGCGATCGTGAAGCTCTTCATCATGCCCGATCCCGGGCTGCTGATGTCGAGCAAGGAATCGATGAGCTACGCGTACTTTTTCGAGGAGATGATCCCGCAACAAGACGAGGGCGCGAAGGGCTTCGTCATCTCCCTCCTCACGAACCCCATCTACGCGCTCAAGGTCCTGTTCAAGCAAGACCGCATATTCTTCTTCATGGTCCTGCTGCAGCCCCTGCTGTTCTTGCCGCTCTTGGCCGCACGCAAGCGGTTCATGATGATCTACGGCCTCCTCTTTTTGGGCTTGGCCAGCCGCACGTACGTATTCAATCTCCACTTCCAGTACTCTTCGGTGCTCTTCCCGATCCTCGTGGCTAGTCTGCCCGACGGCACCGATACTCTCGCGAGGAGCCGCATCGTCGACCTGTTCCACATCGATCGGCGACGCATGCACTCCACGATCTTGCTCACCGCATTCGTCTCCACCGCCCTCGTATCGCTGAAGTTCGGCGCGATGGTTCCCAACGACCACTTCAAGGCGGGCTGGAACCACCTGTCGAGGCGGCTCGACACCGAGCGTTACGAATTCCTGCAGTCGCTCATCGCGCGCATCCCCAAGGATGCTCCGGTCTGCACGACCTCCAGCCTGGGGCCACACGTCTCCAGCCGGGATTCGGCGCACAAATGGCCGGTGTGCAAGGACGCTGAGTACGCTCTGCTACTCACGGGTCGTTTCGGCAAGAAGGACGAGCGTCGTCTGGAGCGCAACGTTCGTCGCGGGAGAATGGTCAAGATCGACGGCGGCCACGAGATCGAGCTCTACAGATTCGTCGACGCGCCGAAGGCAGCCCCTGCCAGCCAGAGGAAGACGTCGCGAGAACGGCCCTCGAAAGGCGATTCCAAGGACCAGAGCGACGAGTTGGAGTCCACGGAAGGGGAACGGGACGACGACCCTCGAACGCGTGAACCCGACGACATGGAGGCCGAGGAAGAAGATGATCCGCGGGAGCACGAGTCGCGCGAGGGGTCGCCTCCGGATTGAATGACCGCCTCACCTCCCGGTCCGTGCCGCGCGTGACCGCGTTTGCTCGGACACGCACGGAGCCCCTTACGATCGAGTGAGTGTCCTTTGGGCAAGCTGAGCGAACGGCAAGCTGCCGAGCGAAAGCACCGCGAAGTTGAACACCACCAGAACTCGCGTGGTCAACAAGAAAGCCGCGATGATGGGTCCCGAGTATCCGAGCCAGTGGAGCGCGCCCGCCCAACCCGCGTCTTGTACTCCCAGGCCTCCCGGGGTGATCCCCGCGAATGCAGCGAGCTGGGACGCGGGGGTCGCATACGCCATCGTGAGACTATCGAGCCCCAGTCCCGCCGCGGCTCCGATGCCGTAGAACTGCGCGACCACGCACAGGTACCGCGTCAGGCTCAGCACCGTGATCCAGGCCGCCACGGAGTAGGACACCGCCAGGGGAGCGACCGAGGTCGTTCGCCCACGCAAGCGCTGAATCCAACCCATCAGCCCCCCCGCGACTCGTGTCGCCGGCCCGAGGAGGGGAACCGCCCCCGCAGCGAATGCCAGGCACAAGAGCGTCAGAGACACCCACGGCGAGATCTCACCCACGGAGCGCACACTGAACACCGCCCAAGCCATCATTGCCATCGGCAGGACGAGATCGAGCAGGCGTTCCACGAGAAGGGCTCCGAGATGGTGTCCCAGCCGGGGCCCACCTGATCGCCCGTGGCCACGCATCACGACGCCTCGCCCGACCGTATCCATGAACGCGACCGACGAGAACTGCCCGATCAACCGGGTGAGCGCCAGGTTGTGAAAGTAGATTGCGTACGGAAGGCGGCCTCCCCCCATCAACTCCGCGAGGATGCGCCAGCGAACGGCACCGACGGCGGTCGCAACTCCGGTTCCGGCAATGGCGACGAACACATACCCCGGTCGAAAATCGATGCTTTCGCGGATCTCCTGCCAGGACGGCGCCAGGTAATGGATGATGACCCCAAGCAGCACGATGCCCACCAGGAGCTTGGCGAAGGTGACCAGCCGCAACCGCCAATCCCGCCGGCTCCGTGCGGCTGTCGCAATGCCAGGATCTTCATCTTCCTGGACTGCGTCGCGTTCTGCTTCCGCCTGCATGTCCGGGTTTCTCCACGATCGATCCGATCTACTGGGCGACCGCGGAGAATGTCATCGCACCATGGCAACGAAACCTGTTCAGAATGAGGTCGAACGGAAGCAGGGCCAGGGTGATCGCCGCATGTGAGATGCCACGCTTCTTTGGCCCGTGTCCCTCGGCGAACATATTTCGCAGCGACAAGGACCAGAAGGCGTAAGATCCTCGCAGCTTTACGTCACGAAACCCGCTCTGGTGAAAGATATCCACAATGTTCTCATGATTGAATATGAACGTATGTCTAGGATAATGATATCCGGCCCAATACTTCCCAAAGATGTACCGGTCGACCGAGAGGTGGTCCGGGGTGTTTCCGTAGATGATACCACCCGGCCTCAGGATGCGACGACACTTTGCAAGAAACGCGAAAGGATCCGGAACATGCTCGATCAAGTTGTTGAAATAGACGACGTCGTATCCATGCTCTTCCAGGGGAGCCGTTTCCAACATTCCTTTGTGAAAGGTAAAATTCGGAATACCGTCGATTCCCGTGTCGACGATGTCTACACCGTGCAACTCGACGTCTGGGCGAGCTTCACTCAGCAGGCGGAGAAAGCTTCCGTTTCCGCAGCCCACCTCGACAAACCGTGCACCCGCAGGGAGAAAGGGTAGGAGCCCGCGCAGCGTGAACCTGGCCAGCGCGTTGCGCAGCTTCCAGTACAGTCCTTTCCCGACCGCACCACCAGTATAGGCGTGGTACGTTTCCGGATACAATAGAGGGATATCGTCCTGTTGAAGAGGTGGAGAATGGGTCACCAGCCCGCAACTCGAGCAAATGACGAGGTGCGAGCTCCACTGAACTCGATACTCGTAGTCTCGAATATCCGAATAGAACGTTCTCAACTCGCCATCGCAGCTTACGCATTTCATCGTTCAATGCCACCTCCTACCGTACTCGCTCAGCGTCTTGACGAAGCTTTCCGCCAGAAATTGTGGATTTCGCGCAAAGAAACCGGAGTCGACCAAAGCAGCGTGTACACCCTTCAGTCGATAAGGCGGAATGGACGGCCAGAGATGGTGCTCGAAGTGGAAGTTGAAGTGGAATGGCGCGAAGTAGATCAGCTCCCACCAGGTACCCCGCGTACTCATCGTGAGCTCTCCCCGACCAGGGTGCTCCGCGAGGAATCTGAGGCGACTCAGAAGTGGTGACCAGGTCACCGCGACGTACAACCACAGCGGGTACAGGGGCAGCACACCGCAAGCCCAAAAGGTGCCGGCCAACAGCCCCTGAGTGACGAAAATACTGAGCTTCTCGAAACGCCGCGGCTTGTCGACCGACTCGTCGCGAATTCGACCGCGTCCCAGGTACTCGTCTTGCGCGACATGGTACTTGCGCAGCAGGTAGGGGATCTCCAGCCCCAGGGCGTAGCGGAGAATGAATGTTCCCCATCCTCCGACGCGAGTGACGGCCTCGTACCCGAAGTGTTCGGGATCATCGGCACTCCCGTTGGCAGCGTGGTGAGCCAGATGGATCTTGCGGTACTTCCGCAGGAGCATGCCGATGAAACCCGCGGCAATGTAGTCCGCCAGAATGTCGTTCAGCTCGCGTTTGCGGCTAAAGAACTTGTGTGACGAGTCGTGAACCAGGGTGAGAAAGGCTCGCTGCGCGGCCACGAAGAGGGCAAACGCGAGCAACCAACTGACGAAGGAGCTCGGGAACCATCGGACCGCGATCACCGCGGCCGCGATGTACGCGAACGGTGTGGCTGCGCTCACGATCACCCGCCAAACAGACCGTTCAGCGTGCCCAGGCGGAAGCTTGAAGCCGTCGGCCTTGATCGCGCGATGGAGGTCGCCATCGCGCGTACGCTCGAACTTGAGGGGTCCCTCCCCTCCAGGCTCGTCGGCCCCCGTCATGGCGATGCTCGATGGATTAGCCGCAAGCGGTTTGGGTGTCAAACCCTGCACCACTCGAACCAGGAACCCCGTGCTCCGAGGGTCCGACACGGTCGCGTACGTTCGCGCCAGAAGCGCCAGGCCGGACCGTGCCCACTCTCACAGTCCCAGATAGCCCAAAGAGCGCAGTTCCTCCACCGCTTCGGTCGAGCGCTCCCTCGCCCGGTAGATGGGAAGGTCGGCTTCCCACCGCTCGAGGATCTCGTCGAGTTCGGCGGCAACCTCCGGGTGGTCCGCAATCACGTTCCTCGATTCGTGCGCGTCGTTGACGAGATCGTAGAGAGCCTTCGTGTAGCCACCTTCGAGACGCGGATACGCTACCAGCTTGAAGGTCGGTGTTCGAACGCACCGACTGCGCGCACTCTCGGGCCCCCACAGCCGAGCCCCCTCGGCAAGCCTCGCTTTGATATCCTCGGGAATTTCGGTGGGCTTTCGCAAGAACGGGTCCACTTCCCGATCGAAAAACAGCGGAGGAGCACCGGCCTTCTCGAAGCACATGGAGTACCGGGGCTCGTTCACGCAGTACTCCTGATCTGCACGACCGGAGACCAGGAAGTCATGGGCGCCGAGGTGTAACGCCCCACCACTCTCGGCCACCGCAGCAACCACTCTCTTTTCCGGGAGCGGCACCGACGGGTCCCAACGGCAGCTCAGGTCGAAGCCATCCAACTCGGGCCACTCTTCCGCCGGTACCCGTAGGATCTGCAAGATCGTTGGCATGACATCTTCGATTCGCGTGATTCCCGCATCTCGCTTCCCCGCGATGATCCCTGGTCCCGACATGATGAGTGGGACACGCAACGGACCATCCGCGAGGCTGGGCCCGTGGTTGAAGTAGTAGCCGTCCTCCCCGAAGTTCTCCCCGTGGTCGGCCGTGAACACCTTGATCGCTCCGCTCCAGCGACCGAGCTCCTCGAGCTTCGCGATGAGCCTGCCGATCTCGTGATCGGTGAACGCCACCTCTGCATCGTACATGGCGCTGCAATCCCGGAGAGCCTCGACCGCACTTCCGTGCCAATCCACGGTCAAGTGCCCGAGCGTGAGTTGCTTCTTGCTGACACGCTCGCGAGCCTCGTGACACTTCTTCCCGCTCGGCTGAAGCCTCCAGTACTTCCGCGGTGGCGTGTATGGCCAGTGCGGATCGACATAATGCACCCAGAGAAACAGGGGACGATCCGGAGATACTGCATTCAGCAGCTCGTTGGCCCAATCTGTGACGAACGCGGCATGTGCATCGCCGAATCGCTTGTCGAGATTCTTTCGGTCGATGAACTTCTCGAACCCTTTCTGGAATCCCTGCCGTGTCCCGGCGGCGGAGTTCGCACTGATCCCGATGGTTTGGTAGCCTCGACGCGCAAGGATCTCCGCAAGCATCGTTCCCCTCTCGACGGGTTCCCAGACCTCTCTCGAACCGTGGTGCTCGGGTGTGAGCCCCGTCATCAGGGAAGCCAAACCCGGAGTCGTCCGCGGCACGGGTACCGTGGCGTGAAGGAAGGTGATGCCCGCTTCGGCGAGGGCGTCGATATGCGGAGTCGTGGCCCGCTTGTACCCGTACACGCCGACGCGGTCGGCACGTAGCGTGTCTACGGTGATCAGGATGAGGTCTGGCGTCTCCGAGCGCTCGGGCGCCGTGGGTCGAGGCGAAGCCGCGCCCCCCGCGGTATCGACCGTGAGGATCACCCAGAGGAGCCAAACACTGGCCACGGACATTGCCGTCGTTACGACTTCACTGACGAGCTTCACGGCCGCATGTGCGTTCCTGGTCACTTTCGGGCCAGAACCTAGCAAGATGCGGCCGCCGGAGACAACCCGTGGGTGACGCGCACCGCCCACGCTCGGGCACGCGACGGCACGCGACGCGGGTTACCCGCCGGCCCGAGGTGCTCAGCCCTCGATGGGACAGGCGACCGGCTCCGTCGAAGCACTGTTGTTGGCCTCGACACACTCGGTGACGGCCTCGACGCCATCGACTGTCACGAAGAAGCGCGTCGGGAGACCTCCGGGCGCCGGGACTTCCCAGGTGACGACCTCGAACGCGCCGGGCAGGAGCGCTTCCTGTGTGTACTGCACCCCCACGAGGGTTCCGGTGGCATCGACGCCTTCGTACAACGCGACTTCCACACCTGGCGGAACGCCTTGTGATCCCTCGTTCCGGACCGTTGCTCGGATCTCGAACTCTGATTGGAGGCACTTCGAGAACCCGACGGTGAGATCGACGGAAAGATCCGGCGCATTGAAAATGCCCTCGCCCTGCGCGTTCTGACGGTAGTTGTTCAATCCAGGCTCTGTCCAATTGTCGACTTCCTGCTCTGGCGTCAGTCCGCGCGAGTCGGAGTTCGTCACATGGTACGTATGCGTATTCCAGACCCTACGGGTGCGAACCCACTGATCGAAGGCGTCGCCATACACATAAATACCGCGGCGTGGCTGATACCCGGGATATAGCGATCCACATCGCTCCTCGGCGCCGACGTCGTTGGACACGACCAGGATCTCGGAATTTCCGTCCGCATCCGAATCCACCACGATCGGATACTCGTGGATCGTTGCGCTGGACGACTCTATCTGCGCAATGACATCTCCAGTCTGTCCGTTGTAGATGCGAACGTAGCACTCATCACCATAGAGGACCTCCGCGACCCCGTCACCCTGAAAATCGAAGACCGAGGATCCGGTCGAACGTGAAGTCTCATCCTGCGTTTCCGCGAACCACTTCACGAAGATGTCGCCCGGCGCAGGCGGCGGGAAGCCCTGCGGTTGCACGATCTCCTCTTCGTCCCGATAGAGGTCGAGCACCACGTAGGCCCCGGCCCCCGCGGCTGCAAACTCGGGCCGGCCGTCTCCATCGAAGTCCGCGACGGTCGGCGGGCCACCCCGGTCCTCCGGCACACCCAAATTGGGGAACGAGAGTGGCTGCGTTCTCGCAGCATCGTTGTTCTCACAGAGCACACCGGTCGGATCCACACCGCACCAGAGGCGACCGGTCGCGCCGTCCAGAACCCGAACCTGCCCGCCGGCGACCAAAATCACCTCCGGGGTTCCGTTTTGGTCGAGATCCGCGACCGCCGGGAAACCATCCGGTCCGCCAGCGTCCCAGAGTTGCGTCAGCGTGACGGACGGCCCGAGAATGTTCGTGCTCCAATCCACGGACCACGCGTGCCGTCCGGAAATAATCTCCGGGTATCCATCTCCGGTGAGATCCGCAACGGCCGAGATCGGGCCGCGATAGCCAGCGGGGCTTCCGTAGAGGCCGCCGTCTCCATCCTGATCCCAGACCACGCGGCCATCGTTGTCGATGATCGCGGCACCGACGACAATCTCGCTCTCGGGATCGTCGTCGAAGTTCGCGAACGCGGGTGCTCCCGCTCGGATGTAGATGGAATGGTCGGCCCCCGCCAGCGTGTGAGTGCGCCAAAGATGCTGGCCGACCCCGTTCACGGCATGGAGAAGTGAGCGATTCAGCGGGTTCGCCATGGGGCGGCCGGCGTAGATGATATCGGGAAGGCCGTTACCATCCACGTCGGCGACTCCCAACGTGGTTCGCCCGTACGACCCCCACGTATTGCACGCCGCCGCAGGGGCGCAGCCCGGCGGATCGTTCACGATTCGGAACTGCTCTTGGCCGGTGGTTCCGTCGAACACCACGATGATGCCGGTGATGTTCCCCTCCCCCGCTCCATTCTCGTTTCCGTCGCCGTTCTCGTCGTAATGAGTGGTATTGACAATCACTTCGGGAAGATTGTCGCCATCGATATCCGCAACAATCGGAATCGTCACGATCTGTTGCTCGTCCCAGTACCACTCGAGCGTGACCGTGACATCTTCGAAATCAGGAAGAACTTCGCAAAGAACCGGGTCTTGCTGGGGGAGACAGGCGCCTTCGTCCTCCGCCGGGTTGACGGTCAGCTCGCAGAACTCACCCTCTGGGCAGTCGTACGAGTCGAGGCAGGGGATTCCCGGAACCACACACTCGGGCTGCAAGCACACCTCACCGTCACCGCAGCACACCTCGAGACCTTGGCCGCACCGGATTCCGCTGGCACACGCGTCGCGGCATTCCCCGAGTACGCACTCTTCTCCTTCGGCGCAGCAGGTCCCGCCGCACTGAAATGTCTCGCAGGTCCCCTCACCCCCGGTGGTGCCCGAAGACCCGTCGTCTACGCTCTCCCCGGTGGTCGTCGGATCGCCGGTCGTCGTGTCGTCGGTGCCATCGTTCGTGGTGGGCGACCCCGTCGGGTCGGTGGCGGTGGAGTCCTCGAGCTCCACGCGACCGCCATCGTTGCAGCTCGCGAAAAGCGACAGAGGAACCACGAGGTTTGCGAGACGGCGTAGGTGCATGGCAGACTCTGGTAGGCAACCAAGCTTAGCCTCCGCGAGGCACTGCCGCAGCTGCGCAGGTTCCGCCCAGGACCCACCGGCCGCGACCGAGCTGGCGGTCACCGAAGCTCGTGCCCGGGACGTCTGTGTCCAAGCTCGAGCGAAATCCAGCGCCCTGCGGGACAACCTGCCCCACCCCCCAGTGTCGCGATTAGCCCCCCGCTTGGCCGCATGGGTATTCCTCGCTTTCCGGCTCCGACGTCCTCCGACTTCCGCCACAGTCCCTCGTTCCGGTCGGCTCGCCCATCTTCGTATCGCCTCCGACGTCTCACTTCCGGAATCCGTGGGGACGAGACGAATCGTGGCGGCGTTCACGTCGACGGGGCCCTTCTGGGGTCTCGGAGCGCCACCGATCCGACATTCGCGTACCCCGGCACGCTGGCGGCCAGGACCGCCGGAGACCGAGGCCTTCGGGAGTGCCTTCGTGCTCGAGCTTCCTCCCACAGTCTCGCAGCCGAACTCGGAGCCTACTTGCGGTAGGGGGGTTCGTATCCATCGCGCTTCAGGCGGTGAATCTCGAAAAACGCAATCAGTTCACGCACGTGCGCTTTCGCGATGGGATCGTCGAGATCGGAAAGGTTGGTCGTTTCACGTGGGTCAAGATTGAGATCGTAGGCTTCAACCAAGCCTGAGCGCGCATCCCAAACCACCTTGTAGCCATCTGGGAAAACCATCGCACGCATCAGCCTAGTCTCCGCCACGATAGGCCTGCTGAACATCCTCTCGCCACCCGCCAACAACGGAACGAGACTCTCCCCCATGAATGTCCCAGGAGTAGCAATGTCAAAAAGATCCAGAATCGTCGGCCCCAGATCGACCAGAGAGACCGGCTCCTCCACCTTTCGCGCCGTGATCCCGGCTCCCCACACGATCAAAGGTACCCGAATCAACTCCTCGTAGAGGTTCGATGAGTGAAAATACGCGCCGTGCTCCCCAAAAGCTTCACCGTGGTCGGAGCTGACAACGACCATCGCACGCTTCTCCAGGCCGAGCTCGCGGATCTTCTCGACGATTCGGCCTACCTCCCTGTCCACCATCTGGATCTCCGCCAGATATCTTTCGAACGGAGTCCCCACGTCGACGACGTCATACGGGGCATGCGAGTCGAGATAGTGAACATACATGAAAAGTTGGCGACGCCTGTGTTTCTCGAGAGCCCGAACAAGGCGATCCGTCAGATCTGTTCCTGGCACCCAGGACTCCTGCTCCCTGGGAAATCTTCCACGTCGAAAGCCACGGAGGACGCCATAGTCTCCATCAAACCACTTTGCGCCAGGCACCAGTATCGTAGTGACACCATGATGATCCAGGAGCATGGGGAAGTGGACGCTGCTATCTGCATGGGGCCAGATCGCTCCCCTGTACTCGCTCCAGTAGAGCTGAGAAAAGTACTTGCCCGTCGAGAGCGCCGACAGGGTATAGACCGTCTGAGATCCCGGCGCACGTGCATTCACGAACGTCGTCCCTTCCGCAGCCATTTGCCTGATATTCGGAACATACTCCGCATACGCAGGGTCCGAAACGACGTCCGCGCGCAGTCCGTCGATTGTAATCAACAAGACGATTCCGCGCCGCGCTGGCAGAAGCCTCTCCTTGGTCGGCGGGACGGGAGGCGCGGCCGAACGCTCGACGAAGAACTCGCCCAATTGTCCGGTATCCAGATCGCCGATGTCAATCGGCTCCAACCGACCGCGACTACGCATCGTCGGAATAATCGTGGCAGGCCATTGAGACATGTCTATCAAGACAGAATTGCTCGGTCGCACAAGGGCCGTCGCGCCGCCCACCGGAAGCAACATGACAAGGACAGCCACAACCGAACGCCGAAAATGCAACGACAATCGGCGTACAGCAACGGCGCCGAGAACGGGACTGATCAGTAGAACACTCGACCAGCTGAGGAGCAAGTGAGCGCCACGGTTGTCGTTCCTCGACACGTTGATATTCAACTCGTAGACGACAGCGGCGAGGCCAACTGCGACGGCTTGGGGCCAGCCAGGGGGAAGGCGCCGTGGAAGCCACCAAACAACAAGCAGAAAAGTGCAGAATCCAAGCACTGGAACCAGGATCGCCGCCGCGGGAAAAAGGCCGGTTGCGGCACTCATCCGCGCGGCGAGTTGAGAGAAATCGTCTCGCAGCAGCCAGAAGCAAAGAGGTACGTGAATCAGCCAAAACAGCCCTGCCGCCCGACCGCCCGAACAGCGGCCGATGCGCGAATGGATCCAGGCCGCCCCCGCCGTGAGCCCACCGAGAAGGAGGTGCGCCCCCAACTCGCCGGCCAAATGCGTCCCGCGCACCGCCCAGCCCCCGGCTGGAACGGCGATGTAGATGACGACGAGCAAAGCGTTGCAAACGCCGAGGAGGGTCCACGAGAGGAGCAATCCCAGAGCATTCTCCGCGGGGCTTCGAGGCTGCACGGCGAGCGCGCGACGGAGGTGTCTGGAAAGCTGCACGGAGACTCGCGAGCGGGGCGCGCGACGAGATTGCCCAAGCCTACGGGCCGTGTCCATGCGGGTGCCGGAGCGCACGACGCGCTGGCGGACACTCCGAGGCGCGGAGCGATCGATCGGGGGATGCGTTCGGAGTGGTTCGGGGGGACGTTTCGCCACGTCCCGGCGTCGAAGATTGCGCCTGGCACCTCGACAACGCGGACAGAGCCCTGGCGCGCATCGCGCGACGCGCGCGGCGATTGCCTGCTAACATGAGCGCCCTCGGATTTCCACCATGAAGAGCCTTCTTCGGCGCCCATCGGTGCATCGTCTTCTGACCCTCGCCAGCATCAGCTATTGGACCGCGTGTGGTGGTGACGACGGCGCGCCAGCCCTCGAGAATACGGAGAGCTCGACCACCACCGACGCCGACACGGGATCGGAAAGCGGCATCGTTCTCGTATGTGTACCTGGAGAGACCCGATGCAATGGGCAGCAATATTTGGAGACGTGCGCGCCGACCGGCCGGGAGTGGATGAAGGAGCCCTGCCCACCGAACGCATCTTGCCACTCCTGTGACTCAATGGATGAAACATGCGCCGCTGATCACTGCATTGGCCCTTGTGACGTTGCGAGCGATCTTCCATCATCGGCAGGTTGCTCCTTCATCGCAAATCGACAGCTACATCCGTTCGAAGAGTGGGATGACGGCATTGTAATTGCCAATCCTGACACGAGCAGAAGTGCGACCGTGTCGCTGTTCAAGATCCCCGAAGGCGGCCGCAAAGAAGAGCTTGTCGACGGATTTCCGATCACATTGGGGCCAAGTCAAGCAATCTCGCATCGCATCAACACATCGTTCATTTTGGGTTTCAACTCGTTCTTCCGCACAGGAGGGATGTTTCGCATCACGAGCGACCTTCCAATCATAGCGTATCAACACGCACCGCTCGAGAACAACAGTGGCAACGATTCCTCGTTGCTACTGCCAGAAAGCGCACTTGGCCGGGATTATGTCGTGACGTCGTACCACCCCGTCCCCAATCCCGCCCTCACCGCAGGGGGTTTACCCTCATATTTCGAGATTATCGCCATCGAGGATGGTACACGGGTCGAATGGACGCCACCGGTCCCAACAGAAGGCAATGGGCTACCCATCCCGCCGCTTCTCCCCGGGGAGACCGGAATGGTAACAATGAATCGGTTTGATACGATGCGCATCACCGCATCGGACAAGCATCCGGACTATCCGTTTATAGCTCGAGACGTCTCGGGCACCGTCATTCACGCAGACAAGCCAATCTGGGTCGTAGGAGCGACTCGGTGCGCCGGTGTCCCCGTGACGGATCTGTTCAACTATGCGACTTGCGATCCCTTGCAAGAACTCCTGCTTCCCCTACAACACTGGGGGACGCGATACGTCGCCGCCGCGCCGCCTCCTCGCGAGGAAGAGTGGGTACACTGGCGTGTCTATTCCGGAGAATCCGGCATAACCGTAACTTCAGATCCTCCGCTTCCCGAGTTTCCGCACACGTTCGAAACCCGGGGGGAGTACATCGACATCTCCGTCCCGCCGCTGACGCATTTCCTGATCGAAGGCGATGGTCCGTTCCTCCCCGTGTTGTATTTGCAGTCACATCGGGGTGAAAGTTGGACGGACGAGACGATGACCGAATCGGAACTTTTCCCAGGAGGCCTCCCCGGCGGCATCGGCGGGGATCCCTCGATGGCCCAGATGGTCCCTGTCGAGCAGTTCCTTTCCCGCTACGTCCTTCTCACAGGCATTGGGTTCGGACGCAATTGGCTCGTGGTCATCAGAGAGCAGGGCAATGCAGATATCGTTGTAGACGGCGCAATCGTCGATGGATACATGCCCGTCGGAAACTACGAAGTCGCCCACGTTCCATTGACCAACATGTTGGAAGACGACACGGACATACACATCGCAGAAAGCGAGGATCCGTTCGGCGTTCTCCAGCTTGGCTATTCCAATAACATCCCTCAGGGCGAGCCGGGTGCTGACGGCTGTGTGAATCCGGGAGGCGGTGGGTTCTGCAACTCCTCGTATGCGTACCCGGGCGGCATGAAGGCCGAAGTCATCTATGTCCCCTGAACCTCCCCGACCCCTCGAGGCGCGAAGTCAGCGGGGTTCCGGGCGGCAGAGGCCGGTGCCGGAGAGGTGGGCTTGGGTGCGGGTGGCTTCGAGGATAAAGTTTTGGAGGTTCTGGGCCCCGGTGCTGGCAGGGTTGTAGATGAGGGGGTTGCCTTCGGCATCCAGGAGGCGCTCGCCGTCGGCGTCTCGGAGGTCCGAGAGGAGCTGGGTGGCGAGGGCGTCCCACGAGATGTCGCCATCGGCGCCAGCGACCGCTGCGATGGCGTCGAAGCGGAGGTCGGTCTGCTCGGCACCGAGAGAATGCCAGAAGAGGTGTTCGACGTGAATGGTGATCTCGGCCGTCGTGGTGCGGTTGTTCCTCACCACGATCCCCTGCGTCCCGTCCACGCCATTGGTGCAGTCGGTGTTCCGTACGGGGTTGTCGAGCCCCCACGCGAAGGTGACTTCTCTGTCGCCCTTGCTTGCGTGCCCCTCGATCCAGTAGTTGAACTTGCCATCGACGAGACGGGACACGTCCTCCGGCTGCGCCCCGTCTACCGGGATCACCTGGTCTGCATCGGTAGGCGGTCGCACGGAGAACGAGAAACCGTCCCAGCGGCGGGCCGACAGCTCGGGGTAACCCACGAAGACCGGCTCGCCGCGCGTCAGATCGGCCACGTAGATGGCGTCGTCGCGATGGAGATCGCCGTCGGCGGTCTCGAGCTCGATGTCTCCGACGGCGACCAGGTACTTCGTGAACCGCAGCGACCAGCCATCCGCGAACGCGACCTGCTGGTCTGCGTGCTCCCCTCCGTTCCCATGGTCATGGTCGTGATTCCCGACAGGTCTGTGTGGGAATCCCTCGAGCGCCCCCTGCTCTCCGGAGATCCGGAGGTCCAAGGCCCCGGCACCGTCGGCCGTACAGGCGGCAAGAACCGCCAGGGCGCCGCTGGCCAGCAAAGCATGGCGACGTCGAAGCATGGGGGGTGAGATCAAGCCTCAAATGCAACTCGTTTGCAAGTACGAATCGGCATCGAGGACCCCGAACCACGATCCCGGACGCCCGCGCCGACGACCCCGACCGGCGGTCCGGCGGCCGCGGCTGCATGCGCAAAGCGGGCCGTGGGCGACTCCCGACATCCTGTCCTGCTCTGCGCACCGCGATCGCGAACCCGAGCGGTGGTCCAGCAGCCTCGGCCGCACCCGCAAAGCGGGCCACGGACGCTGACTCCCGACGTCCTGTCCCGTTCCGCGCACCGCGGTCACGAGCCCGGGGCGGCGGTCCAGCGGCCCCGGCCGCCGCGCAAAGCGGGCCGTGAGCGCTGACCTCCTACATCGTGCCTTGCTCCGCGCACCGCGATCACGAACCCGAGCGGTGGTCCAGCAGCCTCGGCCGCACCCGCAAAGCGGGCCACGGACGCTGACTCCCGACGTCCTGTCCCGTTCCGCGCACCGCGGTCACGAGCCCGGGGCGGCGGTCCAGCGGCCCCGGCCGCCGCGCAAAGCGGACCGTGAGCGCTGACCCCCTACATCGTGCGCTGCTCCGCGCACCGCGATCGCGGAGCCGAGCGGCGAGGCCAGCAACCCCGGCGGAGGGGCTGCAAGCCTGGCCGTGGGGCCCCACATGCGGATCGCTGGTCCTGCCACATCGCAAAACGACGGACGGGGCCGCACGCGGTACTTCGCTACCGTGGCAGCCGAACCGTCCCGACGGCCTGGGCGGAGCGTCGAGAGAGCCCACGCCGCACGCTCCCGACTGACTGCCGGCCTTTCGTTCGAGTGTGCCCCGACGGCAGGCCGCGCGTGCGGGGAGGTGGCTTGCGGCGCCTGAGTCGAGCACGCGCGCCTCGGGGCTGCTCGAAGGCCACGCTCGGCCTGGTGTCGTCAGCCGGCTTTCAATCCGATCGGGCAACTGACGCCCGTGCCACCGAGACCGCAATATCCGTTCGGGTTCTTGCCCAGGTACTGCTGGTGGTACTCCTCGGCGTAGTAGAATGGCGGCGCTTCCGCGAGTTCTGTCGTGATCTCGCCGTGCCCCGCCGCGCGCAACACCTCTTGGTAGCGACTGCGGGAGGCCTCGGCGAGCTGTCGCTGCGCGTCACCGTACCAGTAGATCGTCGAACGATATTGGGTCCCGATGTCGTTCCCCTGTCGCATGCCCTGCGTCGGATCGTGGTTTTCCCAGAACACCTTCAGCAGGTCCTCGTAGGTCACCCGGGATGGATCGAACACCACCCGGACGACCTCGGCGTGTCCGGTGCCACCGGAGCACACCTCGCGATAGGTGGGGTTCGGGGTGTAGCCTCCCGCGTACCCGACCATCGTCGACACGACGCCCTCGAGCTGCCAGAACTTTCGCTCTGCCCCCCAGAAGCACCCCATCCCAAACATCGCCATCTCGGTACCCTCGGGAAACGGTGGGACCAGCCTCGTACCGAGGACGAAGTGGACTTCGGGACCCTCGAGCGCCTGCTGCCGCCCTGGTAGGGCACGATCGGGGGACGGCATCTCCAGCTTCGAGGCGATCACCATGGTTGCCGTGGAGCATAGCGCAGGACGAGCACTTGTCTCTTTGGCCGCCCGCCCGCGGTACGCCACCCTGGCGACGCACCCCTGGCCGACCCGAACCGGTCCCCGCGCGCAGCCGCTCACCGTCGCTCGCGCTCGCCGGCGCGCCCCCGGTCGGTGGCGCCGACACCGGGAGCGCGATCGACGAGGCGCGTGCGCCCCTTGCCTCGCCGCGCCGCGTGGCGGCATGCTGGGCCCGATGGACGGCTCCGCTGCTCAGAAGGGCGAGAAGGGACCTTCCGCCCCTGACGGGGAGGCACTCGCCGTAAGCGAATCGGTTCTGCCCGTCGAGCCCGGCACGCCCGAGGTCGAGCCCTATCGGAAGGCGGCGGGTGGACTCGACGCGATCACCTCGGGTCTCGGCTACACGATCCGTCAGGCGGGTGTGGTTCGCGGGACGAGAGTTCTCCTGCGGGTCAACCAAGACGGAGGCTTCGATTGTCCCAGTTGCGCCTGGCCCGATCCTTCCGAACGCGCGTTCGCGGAATTCTGCGAGAACGGTGCCCGAGCCGTCGCCGACGAAGCCACCCGCGCCCGGGTCACCCCTGCGTTCTTCCGGACCTGGTCGATCCCGACGCTCCTGGACGAGAGCGACCACTGGCTGAACGCACAGGGAAGGATCACGCACCCGGTCGTACGCCGCCCGGGCAACCACTACTACGAGGAAATCA
>CAZYSW010000032.1:12454-20576 GCA_964650105.1 uncultured Nannocystaceae bacterium | reverse complement strand
CCGGGCGGCTCCGTGCGAGGCTCCATGGCGATGCGATCCGATGGACGGCTGGGGGAGACCGCCGCGGACGCGGTGGCCAGCGTGCTGGAGCGCAGCGCGGAAGGCCGCGACGATCTCGATCTCGTGGTCGGCGCCACCTGGCCGCAAGAGGGTGCGCTGGCCCGAAACCTGTGCCGGGTGGTTGGTCGACTCGGCACCCACCGCTATGCCCCACACCTGGTTTCGATGCTCGGCTCTGCCGACGTCGGCGTGCGGGTGGCCGCTGCACAGGCCCTGGGATCCCTGCGAGGGGAGCACGAAGGCATCAGCGCGCTGACCTTCGCGCTGACCGACGAGGAGCCCCAGGTCCGCGCGGCGGCTTGCCGCAGCCTGGGGCAGCTCCAGGCTCCCCAGGCCTACGCGTCGCTCGTCAGCGCGACGGCCGATCGATCGCCGCTGGTGCGGACGGCGGCGGTGCAGGCCCTCGTCGCGCTCGACAACCCGATCGCGCTGGCGCGGTTTCGGGCGATCGTGGCGGAAGATCCTGTCCCGACCGTCGTGGTGCACGCCATCGCGGGTCTGGGGTCGTCGGGGCTGGACCAGGACCTGACGATGCTCATGAGCCTGTGCACCTCGGAGGACCGCGAGGTCGTCAAGGCCGCTGCTCGCGCGCTCGCGAACTTTCGCGCGCATCGAGCAACCGCCGCCCTGCTGGGACTCCTCGCCCACGAGCGTTGGGATGTGCGGTGGACGGCCGCCGAGGTCCTGGCCGCGCGCGAGGACCCCACTGCGCTCCGGCCCCTCGAGCGCGTGCTGGCCACCGAACCGGACGAGTCGGTGCGTCAGGTGCTCGCGCAGGCGGTGGAGCGCCTCGCCGCGGTGGAGAGGAGCCGGTGAGCGAGGGCCGTCGACCGCCGTCGTCCTCCACCTTTTCCGACGACGTCCGGGGGCTCGATCGTGCTCTGCCGCGGCGTCACGAGGAGAGCGAGCGGTGGGGACACGAGCTGCTGCGCGGTGGACCCCGGCTGACCGACGAGGAAGCACGCCTGATCCAGGAAGTGATCCACGAGTACTGCGGCCTGTCGTACGGCCTGGACTCGTTCTTCTTCCTGGAGCGGCGGCTGGGCCCGCGGCTGGATGCGCTGGGCCTGGGAAGCTACCTCGAGTACTACCACTACCTGCGCTACGACCCGGGGGGACCACGCGAGCTCGAGAATGTCGTCGAGCGCCTCACCACGCACGAGACGTACCTGTTTCGGGAGCAGTATCAGCTCGACGCGTTTCGCTTCGAGCTCCTCCCCGAGCTGTACCGGCGTCACGGCAGCCACGGGCGGCTCACCATCTGGAGCGCCGGGTGCTCGACGGGGGAGGAGGTCTACACCATCGCCATCTTGCTGCGGGAAGACGATCGCTTCCGAGACTATCGCCTCCGGGTGGTGGGGTCCGACATCAGCCGCAAGGTGGTCGCGCACGCCAGAAAGGGCGTCTACGGCCCCTCGAGCTTCCGCACCTGCGACGACTACCACCGGGAAAAATACTTCCGGGAGCACGAAGGGAAGTTCCACGTCCGCGACGACATCCGCGCCATCTGCTCGTTCGGTCAGCTCAACCTCATGGCGACCGACCGCTTTCACGTGCTGGGCGAGTGTGATGTGATCTTCTGCCGCAACGTGCTCATGTATCTGTCGTCCCCGGCGCGACAGCGCATCGTGGATGCGTTCTACGATCGGCTGAGCCCGGGCGGATTCCTCCTCCTCGGCCACTCCGAGAGCCTCCTCAACGTCACCACGCGCTTCGACCTCGTTCACCTCAGCAAGGACCTCGTGTACCGCCGTCCTCTTTGAGACCGTCATGCAAGTGGATCGCCCCAAAAAGCTGCGCGCCCTGGTGGTGGACGACTCCGCGTACAACCGCCAGACGATCACCTCGATCCTCGAGTCGCTGCCGGAGGTCGAGGTCGTGGGACGGGCCATGGACGGCAAGGAGGCGCTCAAGCTGGTCTTCGATCTCTCGCCGGACGTGATCACGCTCGACCTCGAAATGCCGGAGATGGACGGCTTTTCGTTTCTGCGGCTCTTGATGAACAAGCGCCCGACACCCGTGCTGGTCGTTTCGGGGTACGCCCAGCGGGAGAACGTGTTTCGGGCGTTGGAGCTCGGCGCCCTCGACTTCGTGGCCAAGCCGAGCCGGGAGGTCTCCCCCGACCTCAAGAACATCCAGCGAGACCTGGCCCAGAAGATCGCCCTCGTTCGCAAGCTTCAGGCCGTCCGCCTTCGCGATCGGGCACGCTCGTTGGCTGCCGTCTCGCCGGTTTCGGCGACCATCGCTCCCGACACCCGAGGCACCGTGCCCGAGGGGCCGCCGCCTCGCGCGGTGGTGGCCGTCGCGGCCTCGACGGGGGGACCACCCGCGGTTCAGCAGCTCTTGTGCGGGCTGCCCCACGATCTGCCGATCGCGATTCTGATCGCGCAGCACATGCCCGCCCGATTCACGCGGGCGTTCGCCGATCGCCTGGATCGGCTGGTCAAGTACCGGGTCGTCGAGGCGAAGGACGGAGATGCCCTGTGTGCGGGCACCGTCTACATCGCTCCGGGCTCACAGAACCTCGGCGTCGAGGCGCGCCGCCGGGGAGACGCGGCGGCGGCTCCCGTCATCCGGGTGAAGGCCCCCCCCGAGGGCGACTCGGCGCCGGTGATCACCCCCTCCGCGGATCATTTGTTCAAGTCGCTCGCCGGGGTGTACGGCGGCCACCTTTGCGCGGTGGTCCTGACCGGCATGGGGTCGGACGGTCGCGACGGGGCCCGCGCGGCGGCTGCTGCCGGCGCGCGCATCCTCGCCGAGGATCCCGCCTCCGCCGTCATGCCCGGCATGCCCTATTCGGTCATCGAGACGGGTGTGGTGGCCGAGGTCCTGCCCCTCGAAGCGCTGGGAGAGGCCATCGCTCGTTTCGTTCGGCAGGTCGCGCCTTCGTCCGGCGAGCGCCGAGGGGCGTAGGGACCTCTCGGTCGGTACGCGGCGACGACCGCTCATATCTCACGGCCGCCCGCGACCCTATGTTATCGTCGGCCTCGTGAGCGGAGAGGAGAAGGGACGGTCCCTGAAGGACCAAACCCAGGCCTTTCTGCAGGAATTCTTCACCAAAGGTGAGGAGCTCGTTCGCGAACTCATCGAGGAGAACGAGCGCCTGCGGGGCCGCATCTCGGCCTACGAGGCCAACCAGGTCGACAGTCCCGTCGAGCTCATCGAGCGCCTGATGAAACAGATCGAGGAGCTCGAGGCGGAGTGCGCCGAAATCAAGCGCCTCGCCGGTTCGGTCGAGCGAGAGTCGGGCGACTATCGCCAGAGACTCGACACGTTGGAGCGGGAGCACTATCACTTGGCCGCCATGTACGTGGCCGGCGGTCAGTTCCACAGCGCCGTCACCATCGACGAGGTGCTGCGGACGACGACGGAGGTCTTGCTCAATTTCGTCGGCGTAGGGCGCTTCACGCTGTACTGCGTGGACGAGGAGCGGCAGGTTCTGTTTCCGCTCTTGCGCGAAGGGGGGGATTTGGCGGACGCACCGGAGATCGCCCTGCCCGGGGCGAGCGGGGCCAACGCGACGCCGCCGGCTCTGGCCGCCGCGCTTCGCACCGCCGGCCCCTGGAAAGCCGGTCAGCCCCTCGGCGAAGGGGACGGGGCGCTCATGCACCTGCGCTTGTGCAGCGGCACCCGTCTGGTCGGCATCGCCAGAATCGAGAGTTTCTTGCCCCAGAAGAATGCATTTTCGGACAACGATTGGAGCTTGCTGGAGATGATCTCCGATCACTCGGGCATCGGCATCGAAACGGCCTGGATTCGCGCGCACGCCAAGGAGGCGCCCCTGCAGCGGCGAGCCCTGGAAGGGTTGGTGGTGGCATGACGGGCGGCGAAGAGACCAAGCAGCTCCACGCGCTGGTGGTGGAAGACAGCCCACCGATGCGCAAGATGATCGTGTTCGCGCTCTCGCGGATTCGGCAGCTCCGCGTGGTCGAGGCCGACGACGGCGTGGACGCGCTGCGACGCATCGCTGGCACGAAGTTCGACATCATCATCACCGACATCAACATGCCGATCCTCGACGGTCTCAAGCTCGTCAAGCGCCTGCGCGCGGACGAGGCCTACAAGGACGTCCCCATCATCATCATCACCACCGAGGGCGCCGAGGAGGACCGGCAGCGTGCCCTGGCTCTGGGCGCCAACGCCTACATCACCAAGCCGATCCAGGCGCCGCAGGTGATCCAACTCGTTCGGGAGACGCTCGGACTGCAGGAGCCGTGAGGGACGCTGCACCCCATCTCGGCCTCGACGAGGCCATCGACGAGTTCCTGCAGCACCTCCGGATCGAGCGGGGCCTGCGGCCGAATACGCTGGAGGCGTATGCGACCGATCTGCGGCGGCTCGCGACGTTCTTGACCGACCGCGGGGTGACCGATCCCAGCGCGGTCCAGCCCCCCCACCTGCTCGCGTTCATGTCGGAGCTGACGGCCTCGGGGCTGTCGGCACGCTCGCAGGCCCGGCGAATGGTCGCGGTGCGCGGCTTGTTTCGATACCTGCGCCGCGAGTCCGCGATCGAGGCGGACCCCTCGCGCGCGGTTCGGCTTCCTCGCTTCGGTCGCCGCCTACCCGAGCTCTTGACCCGCACCGAGGTCGAGGCGCTTCTGCGCAGCCCCGGCACCGACACCCCGATCGGTCTCCGGGACACCGCGTTGCTCGAGTTCATGTACGCCACGGGATGCCGTGTCTCGGAGGCACTCGACCTCACCCTCGATCGGCTCCATCTCGATCAGGGCGTCGTCGTGCTGCGGGGCAAGGGCGACAAGGAGCGCCTCGTCCCGGTGGGGGACGCCGCACGGCAGGCCCTGCGGGGTTGGCTGGACGTGGGGCGGCCGAGGCTGGTGCCCAAGGGGGGCTCGCGACGTCACGTCCCCTACGTGTTCGTCAACAAGGGCGGCCGGCGATTGAGCCGCCAGGGATGCTTCGCGCGGCTGCGACATCACGCGCTGACCGCTGGCATCGCGCGCCCCATCTCTCCGCACAAGCTCCGACATAGCTTCGCGACCCATCTGCTGGAGGGAGGCGCGGATCTGCGATCGGTGCAGGCTCTCCTGGGACACGCCGACATCGCGACCACCGAGGTCTACACGCACCTGAGCCAATCTCACGTGCGGGCCGCCTACGATCGTCACCACCCGCGAGCGTGAAGACGAACGCATCGGACCGCGGTATGCCGCGTGTCTGCATGCGGTGCGCGTGAAGCGCTCGGCCCGCGATCTTCGTCGCGATGTGACCCAAATCCATGAGAGGTCGCACGTGCCCGAGGCTACGGCGGTGGCATCTCGCTCGATGGCCTTCGACTGCCGATCGCGAGCATCCGACACGCGCGTCAGCTCGCCCGACGACGACCCGGAACACGCCGAAGGCCTCTTGCCCAACCCCGCGCCCCTCTTCTACCGTGGGCGACGAACCCCACGTGGTTCAGGAGGGCACGACAATTGAACATGGCACACTTCACGCAAGCACTGCGTCGCGGACCGGAACTCCTGTTCGTCACGCTCGCTGGCTTGTCGCTCGGCACCGCCGCCTGTGAGGGCGGCAGTGGCAGCGACGACGGTACGACCGCGACCGCGAGCGCCAGCGCGAGCGCCAGCGCGAGCGCCACGGACGATCCGACCACTGCGGATTCCGGAGATTCGGCCGATGAAACCGGTGGCTCGGGGACGGACACCGCCGATTCGGGCACCGAGGACACCACTGATCCCAGCACGACCGACACGGACGAGGAGGCGGTCTGCGGCAACCCCGGACAGGGCATGGTCGAGGGGCACGTCGTCATCGAGACCGCGGAGGACATCGCGAAGATCGAGGGCATCGCCGTGGTCACCGGCGAGGTTCAGGTCAACAGGACCAATTTCGAGCACATCGACTTCTTGGTGTGCCTCGAGCAAGTCGGACGCAGCATCACGATCTTCGGCAACGACAACCTCGTGGACATCGAGGGGCTCAAGAACCTCAAGAGCGTCGGGGAAATGTGCCCGGCGAACGCGTCGACTTGCGGCAACATCGTCATCTCCGAGAACGCCTCGCTCACCGACATGGACGGCATCAACGAGCTCGTCGAGCTCCACGGATCGCTCTCGATCTCCAGCAACCCGTCGCTGGAAGCGATCACGGGTCTCAGCAGCCTGGTGGTGATTCGCGAGAACATCACCATCCAGTACAACGACGTGCTCAACAATTTGAGCGGCTTCAAGGCACTCAAGGCGGTGGGTGGCAACTTCTCGGTCACGAACAACCCGAGCCTGTGCATCTCGAAGGTCAACGCGATGGGCGAGCAGCTCGAGCAGCTCCTCGGTGAGGCGTCGACCGCCAACAACGACGACAGCTGCTGACCTTCGGGCTCCGAAGGCCACCGTGCCCCTCTCGGATCACGCCCGCCGGCCCATCGGGGCCGGCGGGTAAGTTCGCTCACGGCAGGCTGCGTCGGGCGCCGCGTCCGCCGGATTCCACGCAGCGATGCCCGTTTGTCGCCGCCCTCGTCGAAAGGTGGCGGGCGCTCGCCAGAGCGCGGACGAGGCAGCGCCCTCGACGCGCCGCTTGCCACCGCAGTGGCGAGTTCACACACTTGTCGCCGACGACCTCCCCGCGACCCCGGTGGCCGACCTTCTCACAGCTTCGCCGGCCGGCTCCGACGTGCTCGGATCCGTTCCGGGTCTCCTGGCGATCGGCGCCCAGGATCTGCGCCTGGCAGGCATTTTCGTGATCTGCCTGGTCCTGGCGATCAGCGTTCACGAATTTTCGCACGCCTGGATGGCCCACAAGCTCGGCGACTCGACGCCCGAGTCCCAGGGGCGCCTGACGCTCAATCCGATCGCCCACGCCGATCCCATCGGGACCTTGCTCCTGCCCATCGTCCTGGCGTTGATGAGCCCGGGGATGTTGTTCGGTTGGGGGCGCCCCGTCGAGCACAACCCGCGGAACTTCACGCGCAAGGTCACGATGCGCGGCGGAACGGCGCTGGTCGCTCTGGCGGGGCCGTTGTCGAACCTGCTGCTCGCCGTCGTCACCCTCGGCCTGGTATGGGCCCTGGCGGCCGCGGGCGTGCTCACGGGCTCGCTGTCGACGTTCCATCCGCTTCGCACGTTCTTCAATCTCAACATCCTCCTGTTCGTCTTCAACCTCCTCCCGATTCATCCGCTCGACGGTGGCAAGGTCCTCTACTGGCTGATGGGACCCAAGTACCAGCATGTGGACGAGTTCCTGCAACGGTACGGCGGAATCATTCTGATCGTGCTGATCATCGCGTTGCCGCAGGTGCTCTACATGATGTTGGGACCGTTCTTCCGACTCGGGAATTGGGCGATCGACGCTGTCGTCTGAGCCCCCGTGACCGGTACTCCTCATAGCGATGGTCCTTCCGCAGCGGGAGCGGCCGCGTCCGACGGCGATGGTTCGCCGCTGCGCGACGCCCAGGGACGAAGCTGCTCGGTCGAGCTCCCCGAGTTCGAGGGGCCGCTCGACCTGCTCCTGCACCTGGTTCGGCGTCACGAGCTCGACATCCTCGACATCCCGATCGCCTTCGTCTGCGAGAAGTACCTGGAGTACCTCGCGTTCATGCGCGCGCTCGATCTCGAGGTCGCCGGGGAGTACCTGGTGATGGCGGCGACGCTCGCCTATCTCAAGAGCCGTGAGCTGGTTCCCCACGACGAAGAGCAGGCCGAGGAGGGCGAGCAGGCCGAGGAGGGGCCCGACCCCCGGCAGGAGCTGATCGCCCGCCTGCTCGAGTACCAGAAGTTCAAGGCGGCGGCCGCCGAGCTCGACGGGCTGGCGGTCGACGGACGGGACATCTTCGACCGAGGGGCGGCGGTCGAGTTGCCCCCGGTGGATCCCGGGCTGGCCCCCATCACCCTGTTTCGGCTCGCGGAAGCCTACCACCGCGTGCTCGAGCGGGCGCGAATCCACAAGAGCCACGAGGTGGTGCTGGAGACCGTCTCGGTCTCGCAGCGGATGGAACAGCTCACCTTTCTCCTCGTCGAGCGGCCGAGCATTTCGTTCGATTCGTTGTTTCTCGAACGGACCTGGTCCAGCGAGCACGAGCTGCGATCCATGCTGGTCATCACGTTGA